>JAZNUV010000027.1:0-35923 GCA_045592445.1 Clostridia bacterium
TTTTTGTTGGTTTGTGGTGAATTAACTATAACACAAAGAAGTTTCACTTGCTATTATTTTTTGTAGAACATGCAATTTCTGTTATGAGCTATGCTCGTAACAAAATTGCATGTAGTGTAACACATCTATTGTAAACCTACAGCGTTTGAGAGAGAAAAATAAAAAAAGACTTGCAAGTATATAAAAATACTGTTATAATTATCCTATTGAATATAAATAGGAGGGATTGCTTATGAAAAAGAAAGCTTGTTTATTTCTGGTCTTGCTTTTGATGTTGTCACTTTTAGGTGGTTGCTACAAAACAGATACAGCGGTAAAGATTGATGCAAACGGTGGCGTGGATGTAACGTCCATAATGCTTGCACCGAAAGAAACGTATGATACGGCCGGTACACTATATGCAGATTATTTAAAGAGTCAGTACGAAGCGATGGGGATGGATACATCTACCATGCAACTGGATGCCGCAATGACGGCAGTAACCCCGTCCGTCTTTATCAACCAAATGCAGAGCCTGCAGGAGCAGTACGGCGGAGAAATTATTTCTCTTGACCAGATAGACCAAAACGGAAATGTTATGGACAGTAACGCCGCCATGCCGGAAGACGGGTCTATGATAGGGACGAGAATTGTTATGCACTACGACAGTGTGCAGGATTTGGAAAGCGGAATTATGAACGCATATCCCGCAACAGATTATCTGTTTGCGGGGAAGGACGACCAAGGACTGAAAATTGAGGAAAAAAGGACTCTGTTTGGTGCAGTCTATAAGGTTTCAGGCAAATATAGCCTCAGTAAGTCTTTTTCGTACGAAGAACTGTATAAAGGTGCAAGCCAGGATATCAAAGATAAGATTTCTGGTGCAACCGCACAGTTGTCCTTTGCATTCCCGCTTGGATTTTCCAAAAGTAACGCGGACGAAAAAAACCTTTTGGGCAATAAGCTGACATGGATTGCAACGGCGGATGCACCCGATAAGGATGTCTATTTTGAAGTTACCACAATCAATCCGCTTGTGTTTGCGCTTATCCTTTTGGTCATCATACTTTTGGTCTTAGTTATCCTTCTGGCAATGAAAAAGAAGAAAGACGAGGAGCCTGATGATTACTTCGTAGACGAAGAAGGCAATTTGATTCCGATTTACGACACAGATGAGGAAGATATATCGGATGAAGAGGAAATAGAAGACGAAGTGGCAGAGGAACCTGCAGTCGAAGAAACAGAAGAAACGGAAGAAACAGAAGAATAAATTAAAAAGAGGGATGTTCACAGTTCTACATCCCTCTTTTTTAATATTTAGAGAGTCCCGTACGTAATTTTTCGGCAAACGTTTCGGAAGACATGCGATGCACATTGTATATAACGAAAATACCGAGTTCTTTTGCGCGTTCCATAAATGTATCGTCCGGTACAAACTGCGTCAAGACAATCATTTTTTTTGCATATGTACCGCCAAACCGTTTTGCAACTACGGACAGCTTATAAAGTTCATCTGAATTGGTGAATCCGTTTTTGCAGGAGATAAAAACGGGGAGCACACCGCTTGTGAGAAACACGTCAATTTCATTGGTGACGGAATCAAAGGAATTTGCCTGTGCTTGGGGTTGCCAATCAATCACGACACCTGTTTTTGCATCCTGAAAAAGGGAAGGAGTGAACTTTTGTGCGGTTTGATAGGTATAAAGCTCTAAAGTTGTGCCCGCCTTGGAAAGAAGCTGTGATACGGATAGATTCTTATAGGAAAAAGAAATCGTATCATGGGTAATGCGGCATCCCGTAAGAAGATTCGCAGATGAAAGTTCCGTTAAAAGCGTTTTCATCTGCGCATATTTTTGCGGTGACAGTTTACGCTTTGCCTCTTTTGTATCAACAGTTGAAAAAAGAGAGTCGTTATTTTGAAAAACGGTATGCATTGCACCTATGGCATTATTCCATAACGTGCTGTTTCGTCGGCAGATAGACCAGGCGGCCGTCACATCCGAAAAGAAAGAGGTGTTTGTAAGAGAGGACGCAAAAGATGAGGAAACATGCCCCCCAAACAATGTGATAATTTCCTCTACGGAAAGCGTGACGGGGAAGTTGACAGGCGGATAGGTGCCCGATATAACGGAAAAGGTATTATGCAAGGGGTCAACTGTATGCATGGGTACGCCATGGCGCGCAGATAAAGCGCCCATAGAAACTAAGATTGGGGTATCACCGCCGCTGACGTCGAAAACGCAGTCGGGATACAAGGTAATAATACGCTGGAGCCGCTGTGCGATTTCTTCGTGATTATCAGCATGGATGCCCACAACTTGTATATCTGTTTTTTGATTGCGCATTTCTAAAAGGGAGTGCATCTGCCGTGCAAAAGCATGCATACGTTGCAGGTTGGAGCCAAATAGAATCAAGCGGTCAGGATGCAGTAAAAGAGTACTGAAAGCATTTAAAAGTGCGTTATCATCAAAGAATTCTATAATTGTCATGACGTCGCCTCCTCTTTTTCAGAGGCATCGGTAAGATGCATGGTCAAAATTTTGGAAACACCTTTTTCCTGCATGGTTACGCCGTAGAGAATATCTGCCGCTTCCATTGTGCCGCGACGGTGTGTTACGATAATAAACTGTGTATTTTTATAGTCGCGTAAATAGGACGCAAACCGTGCGATATTCCCGTCATCCAACGCGGATTCAATTTCATCCAATATACAAAACGGCGCGGGGCGTACATGCATGACGGCAAACAAAATGGCAATTGCCGAGAGCGCTTTTTCACCGCCGGACAAAAGCGTGAGGTTTTGCAGTTTCTTACCGGGGGGTTGTACATCAATTTCAATGCCGCTGTCGAGTACCTTATCCGGCTCAGTTAGAGAAAGTTTGGCTGTGCCGCCACCAAATAGCGCGCGGAAGGTTTCTTTAAAGTTTTCAGCAATGGCAGAAAACTGTGATGCAAAGGTTTCCGTCATAACGCGCGTCATATCACGAATGATTTTTTCCAAAGAATCCTTTGCACTTTCAAGGTCACGAATTTGCGCTGTTATCGTAGAAAACCGCGTTTGCACGGCAGTATATTCTTCGATTGCATCTACATTCACACTGCCCAGTGCGCGGATTTTGCGACGAAGCTCGGCGGCATTTTTCCGTGCCGACTCTTCTGCGCCAATGTCAGAACGATATTCCGTGGCGGCAGAGTATGTAAGCGAATAGGCATCCCAAAGATGATTGATAGTACTGTCAAGCTCCGTCTGCACTTTTTCAAGGCGTGCTTCAAGACGTGCCTTTTCTCCTTCGAGGCTTTGCAGACGTTCGTTTTGCTTTTGAATGTCGGCGCGCAAAATTTCGGTGCGCGCGGTGGCACCACCTTTTTTCTCGGCAGTCTTTTCAATAGAATCTGCTAAAGTCTGCATTTGTTTTTTGGCGGCTTCCATATCAAGAAGTTTGTTTTCAAACCGTAGCTGTAAGGCAACGGAATCTTCCAAAACCTTTTTCTTCTCCTCTTCCCGCTCCGAAATCTGTGCTTTTATCTTTTCAATTTCACTTTCATAAAGCAAAATTTGCGTCTTGATTGTGTCGGTATCTTTTTCGGCATTACCTACGGCAATACGAAGTGCAGTAAGCGCGTCATTTTGTGCGTCACGTGCCCGCATTTTTGAGAGAAGAACACCGCGCGAGGCTTCTGTACGCGCGACTGCATCTGCATGACGGTCTGATAGTTCTTTTTCTTCTTCCTCTAAACGGGCGCAAGCGACATCACGATTTTCCATGCGTGCCGTAACACTTTCCATATCCGCTGTAAGACGTGTAAGATGTTGTTTTTCTGTTTTTTCTATACTGTCACAAAGCTGCAAGGTGCCTGCAAGCTGTGCTTTTTCACTTTGAATTTGTGCAGCCTCTGCACGCATTGCCTGTATGGCTTCACGGGTATCCGAGAGCTTTTCCTCTGCGTTCTCAATCTCCGATTCCATGTTGTCAAGCTCCTTTTGCAATAGCTGACACTCTTTTTGGAGGCGGGCAATTTCACCACTGCGACCGAGAAGCTGCGTACCCGTTGCGCGACTGCCGCCTGAAACGGAACCGCCCCGCATGAAAAGTTCGCCGTCCGTAGTGACAATTTTAAACTGGTGAGAGAATTTTCGGGCCGCTGATATGGCATGATCCATGGTATCCATCACAGCTACGCCACCTAAAAGCTGTAAAACAATACCCTCATATGCACTGTCATAGGAAACCAAATCGCACGCAAGACCAATGTAACCGGGCATAGAACGAAGGCGGCTTTCTGCGTCAAGTCGCTTCCCGCGTACCGCAGAGATGGGGAGGAAGGTGGCGCGCCCTGCATGTGAGCGCTTTAAATAAGAAATGGCGGTTTTGGCATCTGCCTCTGAAGCAACCACGATATTTTGTGCTGCGCCACCCAGTGCAGTTTCAATAGCGGTTACATAGGGAGGCTCCGCATGGATTAGCTGCGATAAAACACCGCGAATATCCGCAGGGAGGTTTGCATTCATAACAGCCTTAACGCCCTTTTGATAGCCTTCCATATTCTGTTCCATGTCAGAAAGTGCTTTTTTGCGGGAATACGCTATATGAAGCTTTCGCATATTTTCATTATAGGCTTCTTTTCGTTCTGCAAGGTATGCTTCAATCGTCGGTTTTTCCGCGCAAAGTGCTTTAAAATCCGACTCTTTCTGTGCAATCACATCGGCAATTTGCATCTGTTTTTCTATGGTTTCCTGTCTTAGAACTTCGTTTTCATGACAGCGCATTTCACACTGCTTATATTCTGCCGAAAGTTCTTCAAGGCGGACTTTGAGGTCCTCTGCATAAAGCATTTCACGTCGCCTTTTTGTATCCTCTATTTGCAGAAGGAGTGTAGCTGCAGTGGCGGACAAATCTTCTGTTAATTGATTCTGCGCGCTGATTTCATCCGACATCGTTTCCAGGACTTGGCGTTCCTTTAAAAGCTTTGCCTCTGCCTCGTTTTGTGTGGAAAGGCAGGAGGCGACATCTTCGACTGCTTTCTCCTTTTCAGATAAAAGACGTGTAATTTCGGATTGTGCCGTTTCGATTTCTGCAGTCAGGCGCACCGAGTTTTCCTTACAGTTTTCAATACGCTGCAATAAAAGTGCGTTGTCGCCCTCCCATTCCTTGATGGAAAGCTCCGTTCCGTGCAAAAGCATGCGTGTGTTTTCAATTTCTATATCCCGATTTTTCACTTCGGCATAAAGTGTTTCTTCTTCCGCTTGCATCGAATGCAGGGCAGCACGGTTTGCATCTGCTTCATCGGAAATTTGTTGAAAAAGAACTTCTGTTTTATCTTTAATGGCGCGCAGCTTTTCAATATCGATAACGGAAAGATTGATTTCTAAATTTTTCAGCGTTTCATACATTTCGACGTAGGCACGTGCTTTTTCTGCCTGTGCCGCAAGCGGTGTAAGACGGGCAGAAAGCTCGTCAGCGATATCACGGATACGAATTAAATTCTCCTCCGTGGCGGCAAGCTTGCGTGAGGCTTCTGTTTTTCTGTACTTATATTTGGAAATGCCGGCGGCCTCTTCAAAAATTTGCCGACGGTCCTCCGCTTTAGCAGATAAAATAGAGTCGATTTTACCCTGGCTAATAATCGAATAGCCGTCTCGCCCAAGACCTGTATCCATGAAAAGCTCATGAATGTCTTTTAAGCGACACGGCGTTTTGTTTATAAAATATTCGCTTTCTCCGCTGCGATATACGCGCCTTGTAACGCAGATTTCAGCATAGTCACCGGGGAAAAGCCCCGTACTGTTATCGAGCGTTAAAGATACCTCGGCAAGACCGAGCGCCTTATGGTTTGTCGTACCGGCAAAAATAACGTCCTCCATACGACTGCCGCGCAGAGATTTAACGCTTTGTTCGCCCAAAACCCAACGGATTGCATCGGTAATGTTACTTTTTCCGCTGCCATTTGGGCCGACAATCGCGGTAATATTACTGTCAAACGTAATGGATAGCTTGTCCTTAAAGGACTTAAAGCCATACATATCCAGCCGTTTTAAGTACATGCTATACCGCCTTTCTTATTTGGTTGCGAATAATATACCGAGAGTACCCGGACCGCAATGGGAGGAAATAACGCAGCCCGCGTCTGTATGTATAATTTCAGAGAAAATACCGCTTTTCTCTACTGTTTCATGTGCAAGCTCTATAATTTCCGCATCAATGCCGGAATTTGTAATAAAAATGCGTGTAGGATCCGGCGTACAGGCGGCAAGACGCTCCTCAATATATTTTGGAATGACCATTTTCAGCTTACCACGGTATTTTTTGCAAAGCATGAGTGTACCATCCTGCATATTAAGTGCAGGCTTTATACCGAGGAGATTTGCACCCAGTGCGGCGGCGCCGCTGCAACGCCCGCCTTTTTTCATATAGTCAAGTGTATCAAGAACGAAACTTGCATCACAACGGTCTTTATACGAGACGCAGTCTGCAACAATCTCTTTTGCGCTTTTTCCCTCTTTCGCTAAATCCAATGCATGCAGGATGACCAAAGCTTCTGCGGAAGAGAGCGTGTTTGTGTCCACGACAAAGACGTTATCATACTCGCTTGCCGCAAGGGTAGCGTTTTGATACGAGGATGAAAGGCCGGAGCCGATGGAAAAATGAATTACGGCATCTGCGTCCTTTCGTTTTTCGGCAAAAAAGTCGCCGTATATAGCGGGAGGAATCGCGGCCGTTTTCGGCATTACACCTGTTTTTTCTACTTTTTCATACAGTGTGGCGCGGTCGATATCCACACCATCACGATACGTTTCATCTCCGAAATTGATATAAAAAGGTAAAACAGAAATATCATGCTTTGCAAGGAGTGATGACGGCATATCCGAGGAGCTGTCTACGGTAAATATAATATTTTGCATTGTTATATCCTTTCTGCGGTAACGCATGGCTATTCTTCTAATTTTTTCAGTTCCGAAAGAGCTTTTTCGTCCGTTTTATCATTCTTGTGCGGACGTTTTAAAAGTTTTACATCATTTACAGCAAAGGTTGCAAGCGCATTTTCATCCTCGCCGTCAAGTTTTACCTTTAAAAGACCTTGCAACAAGGAAGAAGAAGCAACAATGCCGTTTCCACGCGGAGTTTTCACCAATGAGCCGACAGGTGGCGTGATTTTGTTCAGCGCCTCGTAAGATTCCTGCTCATGGCCGAGGCAACACATAAGGCGACCGCAAGTGCCCGAAATTTTTGTAGGATTTAAAGACAGATTTTGTTCTTTTGCCATTTTAATTGAAACCGGATGAAAATCGGAAAGGAAGCTGCTGCAGCAAAGAGAACGGCCGCAAACACCGATGCCGCCCATCATTTTTGCCTCGTCCCGCACACCGACTTGTCGCAGTTCGATACGGGTGCGGAATACGCCCGCCAAATCCTTAACAAGCTCGCGAAAATCCACACGGCCGTTTGCGGTAAAGAAAAATAAAATTTTATTGCCGTCAAACGAATATTCCACATGAATGAGCTTCATCTCCAAATGATGCTTTTCAATTTTTTTCAGGCAAATATCGTAGGCTTCCTTTTCGCGTCGTCGATTTTGCTCCACCTGTTTGGTGTCGGCAGGCGTAGCAAGACGAACCACTTTTTTCAAAGGCGAAACTAAGTCCTCATCCGGGATATCCGTCACAGGCACAACAACCTCGCCATATTCAAGACCACGTGCTGTTTCCACAATTACAAAAGAACCCTTTTCGGGCGTGAATTCCGCCGGGTCAAAATGGTACACTTTTCCGTTTTCTTTAAAGCGTACACCGATAATTCGTATCATTGCATAACCTCCAACATTCTATTAAAAAATCCGTTATCCACAAAGTGTAATTTGAGCCTTTCCCGATAGAAGAAGCAATCTCCGCTGCCTTGCCTGCGGCAGAAATTGCGGCATAGGGTGTGATTTTTGCAGAAAATGCACTGAGTGATTCTTGAAAGTCACGGTTTAAAATCAGTGTGGACTCTCCATTTTGTATATAAAGAGCATCCCGCATCCAAATCGAAAAAAGGGAAAGGAGCGTGGGAAGCGAGGATTTATAGGTTTCAAAAAGGGTAAGAAGCGAATAAATACCGCTTTCGCTACCTATAAGCGCAGGGATTGCATCATAAAATTCCTGACGCATGCTCATATAATCCGTGTTTTCTGCAAGCTGCACAGCTTGTCCGATACTGCCGTTTGAAAGTGCGGCCAAAAGGGGCGCATCCGCTGCGCGATTTGGATACATATCACAGAGAAACGTTTCCATTGCATGGGTGGAAAGGCCATGTATCGGCAACACAATTGCACGGGACAAAACTGTTTTTAAAAGTGCACCGGCACTTGTAGTTGTCATCAAAATTGTCACATAGGGAGGTGGCTCTTCAAACGCTTTTAAAAGTGTATTTTGCACGGCGGGGCTTAGCGTTTCCCCGTCGGGAATTATATACACTTTACGCGCAGATAAAAAAGGCTTTATGTGCATGGCGGCTACAACGTTTCGAGCCGTTTCTACAGTCAGCGCACGACCATCCGCCTCACAAACTGTAATAATATCAGGGTGATTATGGCTGAGCGCTTTTACGCAATGACTGCAGGTGCCACAGGGCGCAGAATCGCCGACACAGACAAGCATTTTGGCAAGATGCGCACACAAAGTCTTTTTCCCCATACCGACAGCACCCTCGAAAACGTAAAGATGACCTACTGTACGATTTCGGAGTGCGGCGGCAAAATATGCAAGTTGTTTTTCTTTACCGTATAATTTCAAATCTTTTCAAACCTGTCAACATCCAGAACAAAAATGGTAGCACCGCCGATTTCAATTCCCATAGGTTGCGGCGTGTACATACCTGCGATGCCTACGGAAACGGGCGTAGTCACAATATGCTTTCTGGTATGGCATCTTTCCTTAAAAATTTCAATGGCTTCTTCCATGCGCTCCTCTTCTGTACCGACTAGGAGCGTCATATTACCAGCACGCAAAAAACCGCCTGTTGTGGCAAGCTTTGTAACGCGAAAACCGGCTTCATTGAGCTGAGATAAAACCTTGTTACCGTCATCGTTATGTACAATTGCAAGAATGAGCTTCATGAAAAATCCCCCTTCATATTGATTCTATGTATATTATATCGTAATTTTTCCGATAAAGCAAGGTTTTTTTATGATGATAGAAAAAAATCCTGCAACTAAGTTTTGTTGCAGGATTTTGAAACATTTATTATTCGTAAAGCGGATACTTTTTGCAGAGTGCACAAACGCGTGCGCGCACTTCCTCTGCGTTTTTATCAAAATCAGAAAGCGTCATGGCGACCAAAGCCGCGATTTCACGCATATCATCTTCTACCATACCGCGACTTGTAACTGCCGGTGTGCCGATACGAATACCGCTTGTGATAAACGGGCTTTTTGTATCGAAGGGGATGGCGTTTTTATTTGCGGTAATACCGACTTCATCCAAAAGGTGTTCCGCTTCTTTGCCGCTTAAAGGTGTATCGGTAAGATTTAAAAGCATCAAGTGGTTATCCGTGCCGCCCGATACAAGCTTGATACCATGATCCAAAAATGCTTGTGCCATTGCAGCAGCATTTTTGACAATTTGTGTTTGGTATGTTTTAAAGGAGGGTAAAAGTGCTTCTTTAAAGCAAACGGCTTTTGCAGCAATCACATGCATCAAGGGACCGCCCTGTATACCGGGGAAGATTGCTTTGTCAATCAATTTTGCATGTTCTTCCTTGCAGAGAATCATGCCGCCACGGGGACCACGCAATGTTTTGTGCGTAGTTGTGGTTACGAAATCTGCGTAGGGAACGGGGTTCGGATGCAGACCTGCCGCAACAAGACCGGCAATGTGCGCCATATCTACCATGAAATAAGCGCCGACTTCTTTGGCGATTTCGGCAAACTTTGCAAAGTCTATGGTACGCGGATATGCGCTTGCACCTGCTAAGATCAGCTTCGGCTTATGCTCAATTGCAAGGCGACGTACCTCATCGTAGTCAATGGTATTGGTGTCCTCTGTGACGCCGTAGGGAACAATATTAAAGTATTTGCCTGAGATATTAACGGGGCTGCCGTGGCTTAAATGTCCGCCATGGGCAAGATTCATACCCAAAACAGTGTCCCCGGGGTTCAAAACGGCAAAAAAGGTGGCAAGATTTGCCTGGGCGCCGGAATGCGGCTGCACATTTGCATGGTCGGCACCAAAAATTTCACAGGCGCGTTCGCGTGCTAAATTTTCCACAACATCTACATGCTCGCAACCGCCGTAGTAACGCTTGCCGGGATACCCTTCCGCGTATTTGTTGGTAAGGGGTGTTCCCATTGCCTCAATTACTGCGTTTGAAACAAAATTTTCTGAAGCAATCAGTTCAATTTTATTCCGCTGACGGCTTACCTCGGCTTCGATCGCGTCGGCAACGGCAGGGTCAAAACTTCTGATTTCATTTGTGCTGTACATAAAATAAAACCCTCCATAAAATATTAAATATAATTATATCCGAATTTCGTTGCTTTTGCAAGTACTTTATGATAAAATATATAAAAAGGGGCTGAAAAAATGCGAAAGCAAGAAAAGGTCGAAAATATTCGTCGCGTATTTGAAGAAATTTATAAGGATGCGACATGCACTCTTACCTATAAAAATCCGTTTCATCTATTGGTAGCAACACAACTTGCCGCACAATGTACGGATGCGCGCGTCAATCAGGTTACACCCGCACTATTTTCGAAATATCCGACACCTGCGGCGTTCGCGGCGGCAGACATCGAGGATTTGGAAAAAATGATTCGTTCGACGGGGTTTTTCCGCAATAAAGCTAAAAATTTAAAGGCGTGCGGAGCAGTTTTGGTGCGCGATTTCGGGGGCGAGGTACCCGATACAATGGAAGCCCTTTTGACGTTGCCGGGTGTAGGCCGCAAAACGGCAAATCTTTTGCTCGGCGATATTTTCGGTAAGCCTGCGATTGTGGTGGACACCCATGCGGGGAGGATTGCACGCCGTGTGGGCCTTACAAAAGAAAAAAGCCCCGAAAAAGTGGAGCTTGATCTTTTAAAATGCGTGCCAAAGGATTATCAAACAAAATTCTGCCATCAGCTTGTCATGCACGGCAGAGAAATATGCCGCGCCCAAAACCCGAAATGTGACATATGCCCGATTTCGGCGTGGTGCGGAGAAACGAAATAAGACCGTCTTTACGCATCCAGTCCCAAATAATGCCGCAGGAGAATCTCAAGAACTTCATCACGTTCCACATGATTGATAAGACTGCGGGCATTTTTATGGCCAGTGATATATGTCGGGTCGTTCGACAAAAGGTATCCAACCATTTGACTTATCGGGTCATATCCCTTTTCCTCTAACGCTTCATATACCGTAGAGAGAATATTCCGTACCTTTTGTGCCTGATCGGTTTCAATATTAAATTTCATGGTGCTATCATTTACGCCCATAGTGTCACCGCCTTTTTAAGAGTTATTTATAGTATACGCCTTTTGGGAAGAAATTGCAAGCAATTTTCTTTGCAAAAATATTAAATAATGATTACAAAGGAAAAGGAAGTCATAAAAAAATTTTTTGTTTGTCTATAATTTAGTCACAATTTTGTGGTATACTAAATGGAAAATATTGTAGAGGTGAAATATGCGTTTTTTACAACAACTTCGATGGAAAATATCAGCATTTATGCGTGGAAGATACGGCATGGACAAACTTTCGATGCATTTATACTATGTTGCACTTTTGCTTTGGCTTATTTCCGCATTTGGCAGAGTGCAGATAGCGTCTCTTCTGTATACGCTGATAGTGATTTATGCGATTTTTCGCTGTTTTTCCAAAAACATTGGCAAGAGAAGGCAGGAACTTTTGCAATATGAAAAGATATGTCGGAAAGCGCGTGGCAAGCTTGCAATGCGGAAGGCAAGATGGCGCGACAGGAAGACGCATCGTTATTTTACCTGCAAATGCGGCAGTACACTCCGTGTGCCGAAGGGAAAGGGAAAGCTTGAGGTAAGTTGCCCGAAATGCGGCGCAAAAAGTATTCGGAGGACATAAGATGTTTGGATATGTTATGCCATGCAAGGAAGAACTGTCGGATGCGGAAATTGAGCGGTATGAAAAGCTATATTGCGGTCTTTGTCATGCGATTGGAACGCGCTACGGGCAATGTATGCGGGCCGGGCTTACATATGATATGACTTTTCTGGCACTTTTTTTGTCTGCATTTTACGAGCCAGAAGAGACAGAAAGAAAAAAACGCTGCATGGTGCATCCGAAAAAAGCACGTCAGTTTGTGCAAAACCGATTTGTGGAATACGCTGCGGATATGACGGTGCTTTTGGTGCATCATAAGTGTATGGATGATTGGGTGGATGATAAAAATACAATTATGCGTCTATATGCGTCTGTGACGGGGAAGGCTTTTGATAAGGCAAGGCAGGCGCATATCGAGAAAGCGAATGTAATTGATAAAACACTATCCGCAGTTTATGAAGCGGAAAGGGTGGGGGAAAGCCCTTCGGTTGCGGCAGATGCATTCGGGCAGCTTGTGGGAGAACTTTTTGCTTATAAAAAGGACGACTGGGAAAAACCGATGCGTCAGTTTGGCATGGCACTCGGGCAGTTTATTTACATGCTCGATGCTGTGATGGATTATGAAAAAGATAAGAAGCGCGGACGATATAATCCGTTGCTTTTGCTTGATAAAAAGCCGAATGAGATGAAGGACACACTTTCGTTTTTGATTGGTAGGGCAGCAATGGTTTTTGAAAAAATGCCGATTGTGCAGGATGCAGAGCTTGTGCGGAACATTCTCTACAAAGGCGTTTGGCAAAAATATGCGCTGCGGAAAAGGGGAGACAGATGATACGAAATCCTTACGAGGTCTTGGGTGTTTCACAAAATGCTACGCCCGAGGAGATTAAAAAGGCGTACCGCAAAAAGGTGAAGCAATACCATCCTGATTTGCATCCGGGAGATGCGACGGCAACGCAGAAAATGAATGAGGTTAACGAAGCGTATGATATGCTGACAAATCCTGAAAAGTATCGACGTGCGCAGCAGAATACGTATAGCGGCGGCGCGGGAAATTATGGACAGGGTGGCTATGGACAATACGGAAACTTCGAAGGGTTTGACTTTGAGGATATATTTCGCGGCTTTTACACGATGCATCGCATAGAGCCGCTTTCCTCCGATAGCCCCACAGTGGCGGGCGCGGTGCGCGCCGTCAATAGCGGGCAGTATGCGGCAGCGCTGCAGATTCTTAATTCTGTGGAGGCGGCGCGCAGAAATGCAAGATGGTATTATGTAAGCGCCATTGCACACCGCGGGATGGGGCATACAATGGAGGCGTTATCTCATATAGGAAAGGCGATGGAATTGGAACCGAATAATCCAACATATCGCCGCACGTGGCAAGAAATGCAGTATACAGGCCAAAGTTATAGGCAAAATGGCGGTTATTCAGTAGAGATGACGGATTGGTCCAAATGTTGTACGGGGCTTTGTATTGCAAATCTCTTTTGCCCGTTTTGCAGGTGTTGGTGCTGACCGAGACATCGAAAAATGCAGTTATATTTTGTAAAATCGTTTTCGTCGGCGCACGTGGGTACGGTAGAGAACGATTTTGAAAAAAGCAAGTAACGACGGGGTTTCTCAATAAAATCCCGTCGTTACTTTTCTTTGTATCTTTTATAGACCGGTTGGATTTATGGGCGTACCGTCTTTATGAAGCTCAAAGTGCAAATGTACACCACTTTCGCATGCAGCAGTATCGCCCATGTAGCCAATCAGAACGCCGCTTTCAATTTGGTCGCCTTCTGAAACGGCGGCTTCCTTCAAAGAACCGTAAAGACTGACCAGGCCGTTCCCGTGGTCAACCGTGACAGTGGTGCCGTATAAATGGTCTTTATACACCTTTTGCACCGTGCCTGCGGCAACGCAGACGACCTTTTCACTATCAAAAGGCGTAAAGTCCATGCCGCGATGACAACGCCATTCCCGCATTGGTTCAAAAAAGACAAGTTCGGTATCTGAATACGGGTGCACCACCTCGCCACTTGACGGCAAGATGAAGGAAGGGGGTTTCGGCGTTTCTGCATTTGTGGATATGGGTACGGATTCAACCACTTTCGGGGAAGGTGTAGCCGATGGTACAACCTCGGGCACGGCATGCACAGAAATGGCGGACGGTGTCGGCGACGGCAGATTCAGAATAGGTTCTACTTCGGATACAACCTGCATTTCTGATTCCGCAGCATCATCTTGTGTTGCAATGCTGTAAAACTGTGAAAGTAAAACTGCCAGCAAAACGCACCCTACCGATATCCATGTGCTTTTTGATTTCATCAAAGTCACTCCTTTCATACTAAGCCTATTTTTCCCGTTTTCATATAAAATATGCAAAATGGTTTGGTATAATCTTTGATAAAAGGAGCAAAGTAAGGACAAGGAGGGCGCAAAAATGCAGATACGAACAGATTTAGCAATAGAGGCAAGAGAACTATATTTTGAAGCGGCACTGGAAGCGGGGACAGAAATTCCTGGTATTCTGTGCGAGGAGGCGGGAGATGATGCGGTACATGTAGTGCGCGTTCGGGTAGAAAATGAAGAAGGTGCAAAAGCAATTGGGAAACAAGAGGGAAACTATGTAACGATTGAAGTTCCTACACTTTTACAAAGTGAGCCGTCACTTTTAGAAAAAGCTACGCGTGTATTGGCGGAGGAACTCAGAAAAATGGCGGGGGAGAGGAAACTGACCTTGGTGGCAGGACTCGGGAACGAACAGATTACGCCTGATTCATTAGGCCCGAAGGTAGTGCCGCTTTTGGTCGTAACGCGCCATCTTTACACCCATATGCCGCAAAGCGTGGAGCATTTGTCGCCTGTTTGTGCACTTGCGCCCGGTGTTCTTGGCATAACGGGCATGGAAACGGGTGAAATTATAAAGGGCGTGGCAGAAAGAGTAAAGCCTGACCTGATTATCGTGGTGGATGCCCTTGCATCCCGACGGGCGGAGCGCGTTTGCACCACTATACAGCTTACAGATACAGGGATAAGCCCTGGTAGCGGTGTGGGGAATAGCCGAAAAGCGATCGATAAAGAAACCATCGGTGTGCCTGTTATTGCGATTGGCGTGCCAATGGTCGTTGATGCCGCCACCATTGCAAACGATACCATAGACCTTGTGATTGATACGCTTACAAAAAGTTCCGACGGTGATTTTTATAAAATGCTGAAGGAGCTTGATCGGGAAGAAAAGCATACGTTGATACGGGAATCCTTACCCGCCGAAATGGAAAACATGATTGTAACACCGAAGGATGTAGATGCACTTTCGGATAAAATTTCGCATATTGTGGCAAACGGAATCAATTACTGTCTGCATCCTGATATTACGCCAGAGGAAATTACGGCGTTCGTCAGTTAGGGAGCAGAAGCCGTACAACGAACGCGGAAAGCAGAATACCGCAAAGGTCTGCTAAAAGTGCACTTTTTAGGGTGTGGCGGCTATCTTTAGCCTTGACGGCGGCAAAATAGACAGTGAGTGTGTAAAACGTTGTTTCCGTAGAGCCTGAGATGACGGAAGCGACGCGCCCTGCGAAACTATCGGGCCCATAGGTGGTGAGAACGTCCTGCAAAACAGCAACGGAGGCACCGCCTGAGATGGGGCGTAAAATTGCCATCGGCAATACCTCGGCAGGAAAACCGAGAAAAGATGAGAAGCTGCCGAGTGCGTGGCACAAAAGGTCAATGGCACCCGAGGCGCGGAGCATGGTAATGGCGCTGACAAGACCAACAATGGATGGTAAAACGGATATGGCGGCGGAAAAGCCGCTTTTAGCGCCGCCTAAAAAAGCATCAAACACATGTACACCGCGAAAAAGTCCGAAAAAGAGAATGGCTGCAATGGTGACGGGAAGTACGGCTGCGGAAAAAGCTTGCATTGATTAGCTCCGTTTCTGTAAAATTTTTGCACTGCATACACCGCATAAAAGTGCCACAACGGAAACAATCCATACGGGTACCATAATTTCGGCGGGAGATTGCGAGCCTGCATTTTGACGTAGCAGAATAAGCGTTGTAGGCAAAAGCTGAATGGACGCAGTGTTAATAAGCACAAACATACACATAGCATCCGATGCACGTTTCTTTCCGCCGTTTTCCTGATCGAGCATCTGCATGGCACGCAGCCCGAGTGGTGTTGCGGCGTTACTCATGCCGAGCAGATTGGCGGAAATATTCATGACAATTGCCTCCATTGCATCTCCGTTAGGAGAAAGACGGGGAAATAAAAGGCGCGTCAGCGGGCGGAGAAGGCGCGCAATACCGCGTATGAGTCCTGCACGCTGTGCAATTTCCATAAGCCCTGTCCAAAAGCACATAACACCAAGCATTTCAAACACAAGATTTATGCCTGCGGCGGCACCTTCCATTGCGGCGGCGGCAACTGCATCCATACGCCCTGTGAAAAATGCGGCGATAACGGCAATTAAAATCATAAAACCCCAAATATAGTTTAACATCCTACACCCTCCAATAGTTGAATATATGCAAAGGAAAAAGCTGTCATGCCTTACAAATTATTCCAATATTAAACAAAATTTTACAATTTACTTGACAAAAAAGTAAAAAAATGGTATAATAAAGAAAATAAAATACGAAGGAGAGAAAGCTGTGAAATCTACGGGAATGGTTCGTCGCGTAGACGAGTTGGGTCGCATTGTGCTTCCGAAGGAGCTTCGCAATACATTCGATATTGAGGAAAAGGATGCGCTTGAAATTTATACGGAGGGAAACACCATTATTTTAAAAAAATATGAACCATCGTGCATTTTCTGTGGAGATGCAAGTGATGTTATTTCATTCCACGGCAGAAATGTTTGCCGTAAGTGTATAAAAGAAATGCAACAAGCATAAAGATAAAAAACCGCCGTGGGCGGTTTTTTTACAAGGGGGAAATCCATGCAGGTTTATATGGCGTCGGTTGCCGCATTTTCGGACCATAACATAAAAGAATATTTTTTAAAGCTGCAAACGCCTGAAAAACGGGAACGTATTTTGCGTCTGAAAAGAAACCAAAACGCAGTATTGCTCGGCGATATTTTAGTAAAATATGCGTTACGTGATTCCTTCGGTATTCCGATAAAGGAACAGAGTATCATAAAAAATGCATGGGGCAAGCCAATGCTTTGTGGCGTAGAAAATGCTCATTTTAACGTAAGCCATAGTGGGGAATGGGTTGTGTGCGTAACGGCGAAAGAGCCGATTGGGGTTGACATTGAAAAGATACGGCCTTTTAACGCACGCGTTGCCGAGAAAATTTGCGATGAAAAGGCAAGGATGGAAATTCTATCGGCAAAAAATCGTGACGAGGCTTTTTGCCGATACTGGACAAGGCAGGAGGCTGCCGCAAAATATAAGGGCACAGGTCTTTCATGGCAGACGCTGCGCACGAGAGAACCCTGTACCCTTGTAAGTCAAAAAATAGGCGACTATATTTTAAGCATTGCGCGACTTTAAAAAGCTAAGTGCATCCCGCACGGTTTTAGCAGGGAATACATGCACATTCTGATAGTCAGCGGACAAGCCTTTGGCGTTTTCATACGGTAATATAATATTGTGAAAGCCAAGCTTTACGGATTCTGCCACGCGCTTTTCTACGTGGGAAATAGAACGCAATTCACCTGTAAGACCAATTTCGCCCAAAAATACCATGTCCGACGGAATGGGGATATTTTTAAAACCGGAGAAAATAGCGGCGGCAACTGAAAGGTCTGCCGCTGTTTCGTCAATACGCAAGCCACCGATAACGTTGATATATACGTCCTGGTTTTGCAAATTAACGCCCACGCGCTTTTCTAAAACAGCAATCAAAAGATTGAGGCGACCGAGGTCAAACCCCGATGCCATACGCCGCGGAATACCAAAGCCTGACGGAGAAACCAAAGCTTGTACTTCCGCTAAAAGCGGGCGTGAGCCTTCTAAAGAACATAAAACGGCGGAGCCGGGTGCCTCTTTTGGCCGTTCGGACAAAAGCATGGCAGATGGGTTTAAAACCTCTGTAAGCCCGCGATCTCCCATATCAAAAACGCCGATTTCATTGGTAGAACCGAAGCGGTTTTTCACGGCACGCAGTATGCGGTAGGAATGATGGCGGTCCCCTTCAAAATACAAAACACAGTCCACCATATGCTCTAACACGCGTGGACCTGCAATCGCGCCGTCTTTCGTCACATGTCCAACCAAAAAGACGGCTGTGCCCGTCTCCTTGGCATGCCGCATAAGGCGCATGGTAATCTCACGCACCTGACTGACACTCCCCGCAGCACTTGTGATAGAGGGGGAGAACATCGTCTGCACCGAGTCTACAATTAAGACAGCGGGCGACAGACTTTGCACATGAGAAAGTGCATTGTCTATGTTCGTCTCACCTAAAATATAGAGTGTTTCTGCTTGAATACCGAGGCGGTCTGCACGTAATTTCAGTTGTCGCTCAGATTCTTCACCCGATATGTATAAAATATTGCCGTAGCCCGAAAGTGATGAACAAATCTGCAAAAGCAGGGTAGATTTACCGATACCCGGTTCACCACCCACCAAAACGAGAGACCCCGTTACCAAACCGCCGCCGAGCACCAAATCCAATTCGCCGATACCCGTAGCAAGCCGTGTGCCTTCATGGTCTGCGGAAATCGTTCCCAAAAGGGCGGGCGCGGTATTGACAGAAAGCGTAGACACGGTTTTTTCTGCAGATGCGACTTCCTCGATCATCGTGTTCCAATTATTACAGGCGGGGCATTTGCCCATCCATTTTTGCGCGGCATAGCCGCATTCTTGGCATACAAATGTAGTTTTTGTTTTCATAATCCTCACTGATACGACGATTGAATCGTCAAGTTTATAAAATCTTCATTGTTTTTTGTAGAAACCAGGCGGCTGATAACGCTTTCAGTCACATCGGAAACGGACATACTGCCGTACGCTTTCCGAATGGACCATACCGCCTCAAGCTCACGCGGTGTAAGCAGCTTTTCCTCTCGGCGCGTGCCTGATTTATGAATATCAATCGCAGGGAAGATGCGCTTTTCGCTCAGTCGACGGTCCAGATGAATTTCCATGTTACCGGTGCCTTTAAATTCCTCAAAAATCATATCGTCCATCCGACTGCCCGTATCGACAAGCGCCGTGGCAAGAATGGTCAAACTGCCACCGTTTTCAATATTTCTTGCAGCACCGAAAAACCGTTTGGGTTTATGAAGTGCGCCGGGGTCAAGACCGCCCGAAAGCGTCTTGCCTGTTGGGGGAATGGTGAGATTGTAAGCACGAGCAAGGCGTGTTATCGAGTCAAGCAAAATGACAACATCCTTCCCGTGCTCAACAAGCCTTTGCGCACGTTCCAAGACAAGCTCAGCAACTTTTATATGATGCTCGGGCAATTCGTCAAACGTAGAGTAGACTACCTCGCCATCAATACTGCGCTGCATATCCGTCACTTCTTCTGGGCGCTCATCAATCAAAAGAACAAGTAGTTTTATATTTTTATTTTTGGAAATACTTTTGGCTATATTTTTCAGAATCGTTGTTTTTCCGGCTTTTGGCTGGGCGACAATCAGGCCGCGCTGCCCGAACCCGATGGGCGCGATAAGGTCAATAAGCCGCATAGAAAAATCTGTCTGCCCATCACCGAGTGCAATCTTCTTTTCCGGGAAAATCGGAATTAAGGTATCAAACGGACGGCGATTGATCGCAACTTCCAGTCCATCTCCGTTTATGGATTCCACATAAATGAGCGCTTGAAATTTCTCGCCTTCCTTTAAAAATTTGCATTTACCGATTACATGATCCCCTGTCTTTAGGTTAAAACGACGGATTTGCGTAGGCGGCACATACACGTCACGCGTGCCCGTTAAATAGTTAGCACAGCGCAGAAAGCCAAAGCCATCAGGCAATACCTCTAAGATACCATCCGCCGTTTGTGCGTCAGAAAAATCCCGTTTGGGCGATTCCGACTGCTTGTTGGGCTGGGCACTGCTGCCGCTGCGTACACTGACAGTGCGCCGTATTGGCGTACGTGCAGGTACAGGGGCTTCGGTGGAGGCTTGCATAGAGGTGAGTAAATCCAAAAGCGCCTGTTTTTTATAGGTCGTTACGCTTTTTACACCCCGCTCCCTCGCAATTTGCTGCAATTGGGATAAGGTCTTTCCGTTTAAATCGGACATTGTATCACTCCATATATTAAAATCAAAGAAATTGGGAATTTTTTGCAGAAGAACGTGCATAGAAAGATAAATAATGTATATTTAGTATACCATAAATATAGACCGAAATCAACAATTTTAACAAAAATAGATAAAATGAAAATAGGACTTGCATTTCTGGAAGGAATTTGATATACTCATATTCATGAGAATTTAAGAGGAGGTGCAATTTATGCAACTGATGGTTTTAGTCTTAAGCAAGATTGAGTGTCTCGGGCAGATTTTGACATCCTTTATGGAAAATGGGATTTGCGGTGCCACGGTGTTGGAGTCGACAGGGATGCTGAATGCCGTTGGAAAGTCGGACGTTGAGCCGCCACCCATTTTTGGCTCTTTGCGGCAGTTTTTAAGATTCGATGACAACAATAACAAAATGATTTTTGTCGTCCTGTCGGATGAACAAGTTAAAAAGGCATCCGAAATTATCAATCAGATTACGGGGGGACTTTCGGCACCGAATACGGGTATTTTATTTACTGTGCCGGTCGCATATGTGGAAGGTCTCGTGAAGGAGTAAAGGAGAATATACATATGAATATGCTGCTCAGCTTGTGTCTTGCAATGGTTGTAGGTCTTTTGCTGACACGGCTTATGAAGCTTGTAAATTTACCGAATGTAACCGGCTATTTGATAGCAGGACTTTTGGTAGGACCATATTGTCTCGGATGGATTGCGGGCGCTAATTTAGAAAACTTTAAGGTCATTACAAGCCTGGCGCTCGGTTTTATCGCCTTTTCGATTGGCGGTGAATTTAAGCTTGACCATATCAAACAAATTGGTGGTAAAGCAATTACAATTACTTTTTTTCAGGCAATCATGACAGTGGCATTGGTGGATATTGCACTGTTGGCAGCAGGTTTTCCAACGGCAGTTGCCATTACTTTGGGCGCGATTGCGACGGCAACGGCACCGGCTGCGACACTGATGGTAATTCGGCAGTACAAAGCGAAAGGCATCGTCACACGAACGCTTTTGCCGGTTGTGGCACTTGATGATGCAATTGGTCTTATGGTATTTGCGATTTCCGCCTCGCTTGCCAAAAGCATGGCAACCGGGATAGAAATGACAGTACATACAGCATTGATAGAGCCGATTGTGGAAATTGTAGTTTCCTTGGTTGTCGGTTTTTCCATTGGTTTTATCCTAACTCTCTCAATGCGTTGGTTTCACTCGCGTGCAAATCGAACCTGTCTGATGATTACTGCAATTTTAGGCGCGGTAGCACTCTCGGAAATGTGGGAACTTTCCTCGCTTTTGGTTTGCATGATGGTCGGTGCGGCACTTGCAAATTTTGCAAAAGACCCCGAGCCGCTTATGGAACTGAATGACAGGTGGACGCCACCGATTTTCCTTCTGTTTTTCGTCATTTCGGGTGCAGAGCTCAACATAGATTTGATTCCTACGGTAGGACTTCTCGGTGTTTTTTATCTGGCATTCCGTTCTATCGGAAAATACACGGGTGCATATCTCGGTGCGCTTGTTACAAAGGCAGATGAAAACGTGCGAAAATACTTGGGTGTGGCACTTCTGCCGCAGGCGGGTGTCGCAATTGGTATGGCACAGATGGCGATGGGTATATTGCCAAAGACAGAGGCCATGCAAATTAACGCAGTTGTCTTGTGCTCAACCTTGGTCTATGAACTTATCGGGCCTGTTTTAACCAAAATTGTTTTGAAAAAAGCAGGAGAAATTCAATAAAAACATAGTTTTCAATATAAAAGGAATGCCTTTGCGTGGCATTCCTTTTTCAGTATAGAATACTGTATTTTTGCCATACTAAGATGGGTGATCGTATGGATAAGAAAATACAGTATTTTTTATTGGCAGCACTTTTTGTCATTGTGCAGGCAGTACGGACAGAGGTGCTACGGGCAGATGAACATGAACGCACAGGCAGTATTTTTGTATGGGAGGAACAAAATGAAGAAAACAGACTATGAAAAATATGCAGAGCAGCATACACCAAATTCGCCAATCTGGAAAAATATGCTTTGGGCTTTTTTGGCAGGTGGTGCAATCTGTACAATTGGGCAGTGTATAAATGTTTTTTTTAAATCGCGCGGTCTTGATACCACAGATGCATCCTCCGCAACAGGGATAGCACTTATATTTTTGAGTATTTTATTTACGGGACTCGATGTATACGATAAAATCGCAAAGTATGCAGGCGCAGGCACGATTGTGCCGATTACGGGCTTTGCCAACGCGATTGCATCGCCCGCCATTGAGTTTAAATCCGAAGGATATATACTCGGTGTCGGCGCAAAAATGTTTGTAGTGGCTGGCCCTGTCATCACCTACGGTATCGTATCCTCGGTGATTGCCGGTGTAATCCAATATTTGTTTTTGCAATAGGGAGGAGAAAGATGACAAAAAGATTGGGTGGACAAACAGTCGCATTTGCGCAAAAACCCGCCATACTCGGTTGCGGCGTTGTGGTTGGCAAAAAAGAAGGGGAAGGCCCTTTAGGTGCGTCGTTCCCGATGGTGGAGGAGGACCCTTTTCTCGGGCAGGAAAGTTGGGAGAAGGCAGAGAGCATGCTGGTTCGTAAAGCGGTAACCGCATGTCTTACAAACAGTAATATTGCGGCGACGGACGTAAATTATTTGATTGCGGGCGACCTTTTAAATCAATGTACGGCATCCTCGTTCGGTGTGCGGGAGCTGGGCGTACCCTATCTGGGTATCTACGGAGCCTGTTCTACAATGGCGGAAGGGTTATCAATTGCCGCAATGCTCGTGGACGGCGAATACGCAGGCAAAGTGATTGCAGCAGCGGGCAGCCATTTTTGCTCGGCAGAAAAGCAGTACCGCTTTCCGCTTGAATATGGCGGGCAAAGACCGCCCAGTGCGCAATGGACCGTGACGGGTTGCGGGGCCATCGCGGTTGGTCTTGGTACAGGGACCTGTATTACACATGCAACAACAGGGCGCATTACGGATATGGGCATTCATGACGCCAATAACATGGGTGCAGCAATGGCACCTGCTTTTGTTGAAACAGTGAAAGCGCATTTTTCGGATACGGGGCGTACACCCGCCGATTATGATTTAATTGTTTCAGGCGATTTGGGTGCAATTGGCAAAGAAATTGCCGTAGACATGTTGGATCAGGCGGGCTTTTGCGTCGGCGGAAACTATAAGGATTGCGGCATGATGATTTTTGATCATAAAACGCAGGACACGCATGCAGGCGGCAGTGGCTGTGGTTGCGGTGCATCGGTGTTATGCGGGCATATTCTGCCGCAAATGAAAAGTAAAAAATTAAAGCGTGTGCTTTTTGTTGCAACGGGTGCGCTTTTATCCCCTACAACAACACTGCAGGGGGAAAGCATCCCGGCAATCGCACACGCTATCGCGCTGGAGGTTATCGGCTAGGGGAACTTTGAACGGTAAAGCTCGTATCGTAGCCAAAGAAAAAGACTAAAAATAAGAGAGAAACGGCGACAATGATGATACCGCCTGAGAGAGAGTCTTGCTGCGAAAGCATCATTGCACCCCGTAAAAGCCAAGCGGAAATTAGTGCACGGTTTAAGAGTAGACCGCACTTTGTGCGATGCATAAACTGATGCCACGCAAAGCTTACGAGCATCGTGTAGGCGGCGGCAGAGAAAATTGCTACAAAAAGATACGGAATATCAGGCACGAATACAGCCGTCAGCACACTGCCCACTAAAAGAACGAGGGCATGCAGCGTGATGACCGGCACGGTCACGTAAGCATAGAGAATATAAAGTACACGTGCCAACGTGCTTTCCGATTGGAGAATGAAAGTATTGTCAAACGTCGCTGTTTCTTCTGTTTCGTCCGCCGCAGGCTTTGCATCCGTGGGGGCAGACAGTTTTGTATCAGGCACATAAACCGAGCCGATTGATGAAAACTGACGCGTTTGAAAGACGGTATCCGATGGAGGGACTGTATCCGAGATAGAAGGAGTATCTTGCATTTCGGGTTCCTCTTGCAAGGGTGATTCATGCAAAGAAGGTGATGCCGTAGATTGCGCTATTTCGGGAGAAGGTGAGGCAAGTGCTTCCATAAAAGCGCGGCGCGCGCACTGCAGTTGCTCCTTTGTATAGACCTTGCCGGGGCGCATAGAAACAATTGGCGTCAGTTCCTCTATTGTCATTTTGGAAAAATCAATTTGTTCGTGCATAGAACACCTCCGTGTCACAGATAAAACGGTTGTCCGTCTTTTGCATTTTATGTGTCATATCCTAACAAAAGAACGGAATTTTGTCAAGAAAAAGAAGGCTTTATTCTTGTATTTTCTGTAAAAGGGAATCCAATTCAATTTTTTCTGCTGTCTTGCCGGTGGCAATATATGTATAAATACTGCGTAAAAGCGTAATGCAAAGTGTACGGCACATTGCTGATTGATGTGCCGAAAGTCCTTGTCGAGAGAAATGCGCAATTTTATTTCTTGCAGCGCTGATTGCTGCCAGCATCTGAAGGAACTTTTGGTGTGCGTCCGCATCAAACGTACCGAAAATGCCAAAATACTTTGCAAATTTATCGTTGTAATACACGATAATTCTGCCGTTATCCACAATACTGATGGGGTCTAAAAGCGGCATGTCCGTATGTTCTCCTTCTGTAAAAAGCTTTGCCAAAAATTGCAAAGAGGCAGAAGAAATATTTTGAATAAACGGCTGCCTTTGTAAGATTTGTTCTTGCCGATAGTGAACAGCGTGTGCAATGACTGCGCTCAGTTCGCTTTGCGAGGCAAGACGTGTCACAATCGAAATTCGATTGTTGTGCAAACGGCAGACGATATAGCGGCGTGTGCCCGCTGCATCATAGGGCATAACAAAATCAAAACCCGGTGCTCTCCCCGTAAGCTTTAAGAGAACACGTTCATTCCAATCGTCACCATCTTGTTTTAACTCTTTTTTGGTGATGTCGCGCAGTGTGTGGACAAGACCTGTTAAAATATCACGCGTGTCGCGAATGCTTTCAAGGTTATATGTATACAGATAATCAACAAAAAGATGGGAAACCGTAACGTATACATAGGAAACGCCATCCTCTTCGTATAAAAATCTGCCATCATCATAGGTATATGCGCTGCCTGCGGGCAATTTCTCAATATATCCAAGTGCGATAAAGCTTTCGATTATATCCTGATAGTCGGCACTAACGCCAAAATAGCACTTGACAATGTGGGAAAAGCTGCGGTTGTTTTTGCGTTCCTCTTCCTTCATAAAGTCCGTAATATCCATAAAATGGTCGTTAAAAATAGACTGCGTTTGCCGATAAAGTGTTGTGATGGGACATAAGCCGTCCGTCTTTACAAGTTCATTGCCAAGTACGGTTAAAAGAAGCGGACTCCTGCCGCAAAAACGAAGGAGATTTTGCCTGTCTTCCGCCGAAAGGGGCGAAATGCCTGTTCGGTACAGTGTGTCAAAATAGGCGCACATATCGGATTCGTTAAAGCAATGCAGTAAATAGGAGTAAAACGGGTTTATCTGCCGTGTGTATTCACTGAGGACAAAAGATATATGCGGTCTTGCTGCCACAATGCATGAAAAAAGAAGAGAGTCATCCAAAAGAATTTTTGCAAAGCGGATGTATTCTTCTTCCGTCCAGCATTCACCTGCACGTTCAAACTCATCCAATAAAATCACGGTTTTTTGCCCAAGCTCTGAGGCGGCGCGAAGGAGTGTGGACAGAATTTCAAAAAGCGTATCAGGGGGTGTGTCAGTTGAGATTTCAGGCAATTCGTCTATCAACGTTAAAAGGGCAGGAAAAGATTCAAGTGCGTTGCAAAGCCGAAGTAAAATTCTGGCCATATCATATACAAACCCGTTTTTGACAAGCGTAACTGATACGACAATTTTATTTTGCGCTACGAGAGTTTTCTCGAGCTTTTTTAAAACAGAGGATTTGCCGACATGGGGCATTCCGTGCATGGCAATATGTTGCGCCCCTTTAGATAGAGCTACGGCGGTAAGGTCACGGAGTACATTTTCTCTGCCAATAAAGGCATCGCCATCGACAATGCCGATATTTCGGTCTATATGTGCAAAGGGATTCATTCGGAATCTCCTTCCAAAAGTACATTTTTAAAGATATTATGAAGCGGTGAGGATCCTACGGGAAGCGATGTAATTTCAGTAACGGGTTTTTCGCCCACTAAAAGACAGGAAAGCGATGACGCAGTGTTCACGGTCTCCCTGAGCCAACCAAAGGAACTGCTTTTCCAGTAGGAGGGGGAGGCATCAAAATGCGTCAATACCCATACCACATGGACATCTGTATGGTTTGCATAGTCATCCAAAAGGCATTCAAATTGCAAACATATACCGCTTTCATCCGTTGCCCTTTCTATTCTGCGCATGGAAACAGCAACGTCATCCTCTGCGGCGCGCGGGTCCTGTAAAAGAGACAGGAGCGTGTGCCGAAAAAGTTCCGTTGTGCTTTGGAAAGCGGCGGTATCCACAAAGAAAAAACGAATATTGGATGGCAGTGCCTCCGCTGACTCACGAAGCTGCGCCAAAAATGTAGCCTGTTCCGCTTCGGAAGGGCTAAAGACAGAACGCGCAAAATGCGTTTTGTTGGCCGCATCTTTTATAATGGTGTTTACGAGTGTATCAATTTTCATAATAACCCCCTATAAAGTCGCAGTACAATTTCATAGTACAAGTCAATATAAATTCGCACCGTATCCGTCACATCATCGCTGACGAGAACGCCTCTGGCAATCAATGTATTCATTCGGTCTTGGAAAATTTCTGCGTCCATATCCGATAAGCTGTTTCGCAAAGCATCTATGGTAACCACGTGGCTCTCTCTGTCGGCAAGCTTTACGACCTCATGCAGAATCTTTAAGTTATCATCCCGCACCTGGTCATTTTTAATGCGTTTTACATCGGGTGCATATTCCTCGATACTGTCACTTTCATTAAAAGGATTATAGAGAGAGTTAAAATAGCGTGCCTCGACCGTGCTCGGGTCCATACTGTCCTTTTTAATCATACGGTTGATCGTAGCTTGAATAACGGCTTTTGTAATATAAAGCTTTTGCTCCTCGTTCACATATTCAATCATGGCTTCGCAAAATTGCTTTAGAAGGAAAGCATTGCCGCGCGTTAATTCATAAATACGTGCCAGCACCTTTTCACTTTCCGAGCCAAAATACTGGTCATCATGCACCACAAAGCGTACATATTTTTCCATATCTGCCGCCGAAAGGTAGTGTATACAAATTTGGTTATCCGCTTTTTGCAACGTATTTGGTGCATACGTTGTCATAAGACTTGTGGTATGCTCACCCCCTGCGGTGATAGCAAGGAGATTACAGTTATGAATAAATTCCGTCCATCTGGCGGGGAAACGGTCTTTTACATTGCCGCGGATGATAGCCTGATATATTTCTGTAAACTCGTCCAAAAGGAGAACAAGGCGTGCGTGGGGATTCTTTGAAGTTGCACCTTCTGCAAAGTCAATTAAGAAATCCTGCATCGAATCCCAATTGATTGCATCAGGAAATTTATATTCCTCCTCCAGGGTTTCGTACACTTGGGCATATTGCGTTCTGCGTACAGCACGCCAAAGCATGTCATAGACCTTTTTGGCAAAAGCAGTCTCAAAATCGGTTTCGTCGCTGCTTGCACAGTTCATGCTGATGATGATGGCGGTATCGGGAAACTGATTTTCAAGGCGATTTTTAATTGAATTTAATACCGTGGACTTGCCGACACGCCATTCGCCGTAGAGACTCACCCAGCGTGAACGCTCGATAAGCCGCATTTCATCACTTTCCGTGTCGCGTATCGTGATACTGCTGATGGCCTGTTCAATTTCTCGCTCTCTGTTTTTCAGGATTTCGCGGACATGCGGATTATCGTACGTCATATTCGCGTCATTGGGGAAAAGCTTAATAAATCTGTCATCAATCAGTTCACGTGCACCCTGTGCCAGTACAGGGATATCAATGGATTTATATTCATGATTGCCCGAAGGCGAGTAAACACGGCGGTATTCCTCCGTGTACACAGTACTCCGCCTGTTATACCGACCGCGGCGCGCCTCCTCATATTTTACGTCCGCAATATAATTATAGCTGACGCGTGCCTCGAGAGTAATCAGCTGCGTATGGGGGTCAGTCAGGATAATCGGGAAGGTAAAGCTTTGCGACTCATTCCCGCTTTGAAGCTCGGGGATAGGCGCAATTTCCTCCGGCAGAATAAAGGCGGAATTTTCCTTAATTTCAAGGCGTACGTCCATAGCCGTCTGCCCGTGGTTTGCACCGCCGCTAATCGGTACTGTTACCATGATGGTTTGCTCCGCATCGGGATTTTTAGGTTGGGGAACAGCATCACAGCCTAAAAATTGCAGAACGGGGCGCGTGGTCAGACAAAGCTGCTTATATTTGTCACGCAAGAGTGCAGAAAGCTCTGAAAATTTGGGCAGGAAAATCGCATCGGCAATGCACGAAGGTTTTCTTTGTATACTGTCAATCATTTCGCCGACGCGTGCCATACTGGTACGCAAAAGTTCGGATTTCGCTTTAAAGCCACGACGCGAGGTATAGGTGGCAGTGGATTGCAGTACCTTGTAAAGCTTTTCACAACAATCTGCATCCAAAGAAAGCCAGGGTGCATACTTTTCGTCCTTGAGGACAAGGAGTAAATCTTTAGAGTACGGCTCCACAGATAAATTTTGCGTTGTTGTCATTCTGGATATAAGGCCACGGAAACTTTCGGTTACGGCACGATTGATTTTCAGGGATACAGTTTCCTTTGTCAATTCGCTTGGCTCATCAATGCCGAGCATGGCATCCAAAGCAGCAACATAGCGATTTAAAAAGGGTGCGAGCGTATCTGAACCGAAGAAAATATCTAAAATATAATTTGCCGCCGCTGTGTTTTTGGAAAACAGGAAAATACTGTCATACAAAAAGCGTTCCATGACAATTTCATCTACATGACGGGATAAAAGTTCCTCTAAAGAAAGATTGTTTTCAAGTTGTTGCCGCATCATGCCGTGCGTGCCTATGTTTTTAGAAAAATACAAAGCGGCTACCGTGCCCGCATTGGAACGAATAGAGAGTGCCAGCATGCACAGATATTGACAGTGTAGTTTTTGATGCTCCCGCAAGTCATCTGCATTTACGGCTTTTTGTGCTGCATAAATTAAGGCTTCAAAAATCCAACTGTCGCGTTCATGGATGTCATCATTTGAAAGCGTGTAGCCGCCAAATAAGGCATTATTATAAATTTTGGCAAGCGCCCAGCAGGTATCCATGGTTTTATCCTGTGTTTGTAAGACGGCTTCCAAGTGATTCCGTAAGGCGGAAAGCGCATCTTCGTCGGGGTCCTTCAAGCCTTCATAAGCGGCAAATGTTTCACCGAGGACCGCAGGTGGCGAAACATGGTAAAGCATGGCGCTTATATAGTCATTCGAGGAGATAGAATCCATAGGTAAAAGTTCCTCTTCTTCGGGAACGGATTCCGTCTCCGCAGGCAAGGAATCGCGATTTTGACAAATTTCAAGCTTGGATTGAACAATATTTTGCCAGCTGGAATAGCCTGCGGCTTTGGAAGGTGTTCTTGCAATGACCTCCTGCAAAGCATCCTGCCACGCGCGGTAACACTTTTCAGCCTCCTCGTAGCTTCGCGCGCGCAAAAGAATGTCCGCTTTTTGGAGGAGCATAGTCATTTTAAAGCTGATTTTAGATGTCATTTGCAAAAGCGTATTTAAACAGTCTAAATACAGCGCTTCGTTTTCAGCTGTCGGAAAATCCTTATATTGTTTTTGCAGGACGCGATGACGTAGTGTATGGAAAAATTCGGGTTCCACCTGGTCTTCATAGGCGGCAATCTGTTCCATCGCACGCGATAAAAGATTGTATTTTAAATACTTTGAAACAGCATTATTTAAAAATGCCTCAATTGTCTGTCCTTCCAACGGTTCAAGCGGAATATCTGAAAATTGTGCATTTTCTTCGGTGGGCAGGGGAGTAACCTTGGCTTTTTTGACGGCATTTAATATGGTAACGTTTTTAATGCCGTTATAGGGCGTAGATTCATAGGAAATATAGTAGTCAAACTTTCGGGTATCCATTTTCGACGGCATATTCTGTAAAGGTGCGTTAAAGTATATCCCCTTATCGGTTTTGCCGTACTGCTCCTCATGCAAAAAGAAACCATAGTTTTCTTTTTGAACATAGGTAATGATATAGCCGAATAAAAGCTTTGGCAGTTTTTCGTAGTATTCGCCAATCTCTTCCAGCACAAAATCTTCGTTTTGGAGACGAAAACGCTTTCTTTCGAGGCGATAATCCCACCCCTGCACGTTCAGTGCCTCAAAATGCATCGGGATGCGCACTTTTTCAGGTTTGGAGGATTGGCGCGTGTGCATATAGGAATCCTGGTCAAGCACCAAAAAGCTATCCTCGGTTTTTCCAATCACGTAAAGACTTTGCGTTTCAGTTTCCTCGCAGATAATGGTGGAGGCAGAAACGCCGTTTCCTTTATTTGTTGCAATAATTGTGTAGGAAACAAAGGGGTGTGTGGGCAGAAGATCTGCATATTGCGGTGTTTTAAGGCCGCTTACATGAAAGTGCATGGTATTGTCAATAAATCCCATACCGTGCAACTTGTCATAAGAGGTGATGCGCCCCCATACACGTAGGGCGTGAATGCGCGCCTTCGGAAGTTGCACAATGGAGTTTATACCACTTTTATCCTGACTCAGCGTGACAGAATCATCCGCGTTTTCTGTGAGGAATCCGCAGTAGTCGACACTGTCATCCGTCGTCAGCCTTACAAGCTTGCCCACTGCATACATAAGACCGAGATGGGAATAGTTTATTTTTTGAATTTGGTTTTCATCATCAATGCGAATTTCGTAGTATAGAGAAATGGGGATTTGTTCGACAAGCTCCATTGTTATCGCTTCATTCATGCGTGAAGTGTAGCGGACAATATAGACAAAATTTTTATAGTCATATGCAAAGTTTAAAAGGGATTTCGAGAAGCGGACATCGCCCATATCCCGTTTGCCGACACGGAATCGTTTGCCGATGTAGCCAATCTCTGTTTTCCCGGATATGTCACAAAACACAATAATGCCAAGTTCCTCCGAGGAAACAGGCAGTGTATCGGTTTTTTCCTCAAGCTGTACATTTTTGGCGTAAAGACCGTGCAGATTGACGTCAATCACAAAGGAAAAACGAACGCCATCCGCCATAAAAACTGCTTCGGCGGGGTTTAGGAGACTGCTGGCTTTACAGCTATACTTTTCATCAATGGTACGCGACTCGGCATGGTATTGACCGAAGTAACGAATTTCTTCAATATCCTGATAGGAAAACTCGGGCATATCCGACGGAATAATGGAAAACGAAGTGTCTGTAGCAAAACAAACAGTGCCCTCGTATTTTGCACCGCTTTTTAAGGTGATGCGAACTTTGTCATTGATGACAGGACATTTTGTAATTTCCAAAATTGTGTAGCCGTCAAACGGGACAGATTCGTTTGTATCCGCAAAGAGAAGATAACGTTCATCATCCGTTTGCGAAAAGGTTGCAACACGGCGAGACCCGTCCCGAAAACAATATAAAAACGGCGTGCCGTTCAAAATGGAGGAATAGACATGGCAAGCCTGCTTTAATCGTAAATCTTTAGCGACAATCTTGCCATCCTCAAAGCACAGATGGCAGTATATTTCACAACGAAATGCGATGCTGTTTAAAAGGGATGCGGGCAAGGAATCGTCACAATCCGCCTGACTAAACTGATACACCTTGTCCACCACACCCGATTGCAGTTTGTTTTTGTAAGAGGTAATAAAGCCGCCTGCATACAAAACATCCGAAAAATCAGACAGTGCATATTCGGTTTCGTCAATACGAACTAAATTGGGCGCCGAAACTGTCAACATGCCCGTGACAGATGTTCCATCGGCAAGGGTTGCCATAACCAAATGCTGATGGTAAAGCATGATATTTTCTATCAATTCTGTATTCATAAACAACTTCCTTCCTCTTGCGTATATAAAGATATTATACAGTATTTAGAACAAAAAAGCAAGGATTTTACGGATTTTATGCATTTTTCAAAAAATAAAATATACATGACGAAAATGGATAAAAATGGGTATACTTTATAATAAGAACAATACATAAAAGGGGCGTGAGGAGGATGAAGATTTTAATTTTGTCCGCAAATACAGGACAGGGACACAATGCGGCAGGGAAGGCGATTTTAGAGGAGGCGGCAAGGCATGACATACATGCTGTGATGATGGACACCTTTCTTTTTGGCGGCGCGCGTACATCACGGCGTATTGAGAATATCCATATAAAGAGTGCACTGTATACGCCATCGCTTATTGGCGTCGGCAACAGGATTGCGTATAAAATGTCAAGAACAGACCATAAAACAATTGCATACCATCTCAATGCAAGGTATGCGGATGCAATACACAGATTTATTGAAAATAATGACTATGATGTTGTGATTGCAACGCACATTTTCGCCGCAGAGGCTCTTACGCATATGAAAAGAACGTATAAAAGCGTGCCCTCTACTTATTTTGTTGTAACGGATTATGCGGTAACGCCGTTTGTGACGGAGACAGAACTTGACGGATATTTTTTACCTCATCCGTATTTTTTGCCGCTGTATCAGAAAAAAGCACCGGGAAAGCGATACATTGCGACAGGAATACCCGTGTGCGAAGAAAAAAAGCGAACAATGGAACGGGAAACGGCACGCAAAACGCTGTCCTTGCCGCAAAATGAAAATGTAGTCATGATTTTGACGGGCAGTATGGGATTTGGAAATATGGAGGGGATTGTGGAGGCACTGATGCAAAATGCCCCGCATGATACGCGGTTTTTAGCGTTTTGCGGAACAAATGAAAAGCTTATGAAAAGATTAAAGGCAAGGTATAAAAGTGAAGAACGACTTTCCGTATACGGGTATACAAAACAGATTGCGCCGTATTATGACGCATGCGATGTCCTGATTACAAAGCCGGGCGGGCTTTCCATTACAGAGGCTGCCACGCGGGAAATTCCGACTGTTTTAATGGCACCCATGCCGGGGTGGGAGGAGGAAAATGTAGCCTTTTTTTGTCAAAAGGGGCTTGCTGAAAGCGGCAATACGCCGCTTGAGATCGCGACAGCGGCAATGGAGCTTCTGCAAAACCGAAAAAAAGCGGACACGATGTGTGCATGCCAACGGAAAGAAATGAAAAAAAATGCGGCAAAAATAATCATCAATACAATTTTAAAAGACGGCATTAGTTGACAACATGAATGGGTGTACCTGCCAGAAATTGACGAAGGTTTTCGACAGCAACGGCAACAAGACGCCCGCGTGCCTCGGGTGTTGCCCACGCGATATGTGGCGTTATAATGCAGTTTTTAGCGTTTAGAAGAGGGTTTAGGTCGGACATTGGCTCGCAGGATACAACATCCAGTGCCGCACCGGAGATTTTGCCACATTCGAGGGCGGCAAAAAGGTCATGTTCATTGACAATTGGTCCGCGGGCGGTGTTAATCAGAAAACAACCATCCTTCATTTTGGCAATGGTTTCGCGGCAAATCAGGTTTTCTGTTTCTTGCGTCAGCGGGCAATGCAGAGAAATCACATCCGCGCTTTTTAAAAGTGTATTCATATCAGCATAGACGTACGGAACGTCAGTGCAGGGCTTGGAATGACTGTTCGTATACAAAACGTGCATGCCAAACGCATCGGCAATGCGGGCAACAGCTCTGCCGATTGCACCAAAGCCGACTATACCCATTGTTTTCCCCGCCAGCTCATAAAGAGGCGCTTTTAAAAAGCAGAAATCAGCAGAACGCACCCACTCGCCGTCCGTAACGGCACGACTATGTGCACCGACATGATTACAAAGCTCTAATAAAAGCGCGAAGGTATGTTGCGCAACAGAATCGGTACCGTACGCAGGGATGTTACAAACTGTCACACCTTTTTCGCGCGCATACTTCAGATTTATAATGTTATAGCCCGTAGATAAAAGTCCTAAAAATCGGATGGAAGGACAAAGGTCAAAAAGCTTTTCGGGCAGGATGGTTTTATTCGTAAAAACAATTTCAGCATCCCCAATTCGATTTACGACTTCCGTAGGCGCAGTGCGGTCATATATAAAAAGTGTACCAAATTGACGAAGCGGCTCCCAGGATAAGTCCCCGGGGTTTGTGGTGTACGCATCAAGTATTACAATTTTCATGTTTTTCATCTCCCTTTTTTATTCTATCAAATGCAATGCATTTTGTCAATTAGAATGCATACTTGCATAGCAAAATATGCTTGACTTTTTTGGAGAAATTCAATACAATATAGGTAAAAGAATACGGAGGTGTTTGATATGGCAACATTTTTTATCGAAAAAAATTCGTTTCATGACGTGACGAAAACACTTTGCACACATGGAGCACTCAAGGCGGAAACATTCCGGTATCAATCGGGCGTGTCCGCTATACGGATTTCAAATGACAGAGGCTATTTTATCGTACTTCCTTATCAAGGACATCAGATTTGGCATGCATCGTTTGACAATATGGATTTGCACATGAAAACAGGGATTGAAGAACCGGTTTTGACCGATCAGTTTCTTGAAAGCTATGGTTGTTTTATGATGCATTCGGGCCTTTGCGCTGTTGGCGCACCTTCTCCTTCGGATAGCCATAAAGCACATGGAGACCTGCCTACGGCCGCTTTTTCAGATGCGCGCATCACCGCGGACGAGGATGAGGGCGGGAAGTATCTTGCACTTTCGGGGACATACCATCATTATAAAACCTTCAGTGCAAATTATCTTTTCACGTCTACATATAAGCTTTACGAAAACGGCACGCTGATACACTTAAACGTTACAGTACAGAATTTACAAAATAAGGCAATGGAGTATGCCTATCTTTGCCATATAAACTTCCGCCCGATAGAAGGAGCAAAGCTGATTTGTTCTGCACCGACGGATGCAAAAGGTCTGTACGTACATAAAAATGTGCCGCCCACAATGGAAGATGGCGCAGCAAAAGCGTTACGTTCTTATATGGATGCAATGCAGAAAACACCTGAGGTACATCTTACAGTCTGTCGCGAAAAGCAGGTCTATGACCCTGAGATTGTTTCAAACATATACTATCGTGCGGACGAAAACGGCTATGCACATACTATGCAACAACGTGCGGACGGGTATGCCTTTTATGTTTCGCATCCCATCGAACCGCTTTCCAACAGCTTGCGCTGGATTGCACGCACGGCAGATGAGGATGCAATGGGCATGGTACTACCGTCTACCACGGAACATCTTGGGTATACAAACGCAAAAAGAAAAGGACAGATTCGAACATTAGATGCGGGCGCATCGCTTACAATGGATCTGAAATTCGGGCTTTTAGTACCGGTGGAAGCTGAAAAGGTCCGCGAAAAAATTGAAAAGATTATGCGGTAGGAGAAAGATACGGACTAAAATGTGAGGGCGAGCCACAAGGCCCGCCCTCAGCGTGTCGATAAAGTCGACACGCTGACCGAGACATCGAAAAACGCAGTTATATTTTGTGAAATCGTTTTCGTCGGCGTACGTGGGTACGGTAGAGAACGATTTTGCAAAAAGCAAGTAACGACGGGGTTTCTCAATAAAATCTCGTCGTTATATTTATTCTTTTGATATACAGAATGGATAAATCCATTCCCTACAATATGTGT
>JAZNUV010000028.1:0-28970 GCA_045592445.1 Clostridia bacterium
TTCCGATGGACGATATTGTAAAGGGACTTTTACTGGCTAAAGGCGTAAAGGGCCGCGCGGAGGTCGTGCAGGTCATGGCGCCGTATACGGTCATTATTGACTATGCACACACACCCGATGGGCTTGAAAATATTATTAGCACAGTGCGAGGCTTTGCAAAGGGACGTATTATTACACTGTTTGGCTGCGGCGGGGACAGGGATAAGACGAAACGCCCGATTATGGGACGAGTTGCAACGGAGCTTTCGGATGTAGTCGTGGTAACAAGCGATAATCCGCGGACGGAGGAGCCGATGGCAATTATCCGTGAAATAGAGGCAGGCATAACGCAAAAAGATAAGTACATTGTGGAGGAAAACCGACGCAGTGCGATAGAAAAAGCACTTTTGATGGCAAAAGAGGACGATGTTGTTATTTTGTGCGGCAAGGGGCACGAAACATATCAGATACTTTGCGATAAAACAATCGAGTTTGATGAACGGATCATTGTAAAGGAGATACTGAAAAATGCGGGCGTATGAGGTATCCGATGCTACGGGTGGCGTATTAAACGGCAATCGGGACGCGGAATATCAAAATGTATGTATTGACAGTCGGGCATGTGCGGCAGGCTCATTATTTGTGGCAATCTCAGGCGAAAAACATGACGGTAATTCGTTTTTGGAAAGCGCCTTTCAAAACGGTTGTGCCGTAGCAATCGGTACAAAAGATTTTGAAGCGCCTAGAGGGAAAGCATACATAAAAGTCAAAGACAGTATATTGGCACTCGGGGCGTTGGCATCGTGGCACCGCGCACAATACAAGATCCCTGTTGTGGGCATCACGGGCAGTGTGGGAAAAACAACAACAAAAGAAATGATAGCCGCCGTTTTGTCACAAAAATATAATACGTTAAAAACGGAAGGTAATTATAATAATCATATCGGCTTGCCGCTTACGGCACTTCGTCTTTCCGACGAGCACACGGCGGCAGTTATTGAAATGGGTATGAGTGCACGGGGCGAAATTGCAGCCCTGACACGGATTGCCCGTCCGACTGTGGCGGTGATTACAAACGTCGGTATGAGTCACATCGAATCGCTGGGAACAGTAGAGAATATTCGAGACGCAAAGCTTGAAATTATTGAGGGGCTAAGCCCGGGGGGCACACTCCTGATAAACGGGGATGATGCGCAACTACGGGACGTTGTAATCGATGGTGTTCACATCGTGCGATACGGTTTTCAAAATCCCGCTTGTGATTATTGCGGCGAAATCGTCGATGACTCTACGTTTATATGGGAAGGTCAGTCTGTGCATGTACCCGTAGGCGGCATACATAATCTTTATAATGCGCTTGCAGCATGTGCGGTGGGTTCTTTGTGTGGGATTGACAAGGTCACGGCGGCACGTGGTATTATGGACTATGCGCCCGACGGCATACGGCAGACGGAAACGAAAATTCGGGACGGCGTTTTGGTCATTTGTGATTATTACAATGCAGGCCCTGCCTCCATGGAAGCGGCAATCAATATGCTGCAAAAGGGCAAGGCTTTGCGACGGATAGCCGTTTTAGGGGATATGCTGGAGCTTGGTGCATATAGTCAACAATGCCATCAGGATGTCGGCAGGTTGCTTGCAAAAGGCAAAATTGACGCAGCTTTTTTTGTCGGAAAGGAAATGAAAAAAGCGGCAGAAACAGCGCGCGAGGGCGGCGTTTTGCATGTGAGTTGTTTTGAGGATAATGCTTCGCTTTCAGATAGTCTGATTAAAATACTCCGAGCGGGAGACAGAGTACTTATAAAGGGCTCACACGGGATGCGGATGCAGGAAATATTTGAAAAAATCAGGTGATTTCGATGGAAAAGACATTGAGTTTTATAGCCGCATTCGGTGCGGCAGCAATCTTGGGCATATTCTTAATTCCGATTTTGCGGCGTCTGAAATTCGGGCAAAGTATTCGCGAAGAGGGACCCGGCTGGCATCAAAAAAAGAGTGGAACGCCAACAATGGGCGGACTTATATTTATTGCCGCTTTTTTAATGGTTTCTCCATTTGTGTTGCGGGATATGGGAGAACTCAGTGTTGCGGTATGCGCACTTTTGTTCGGTGCTATCGGGTTTATAGATGATTACATAAAAGTTGTAAAAAAGAGAAATCTGGGTCTTACAGCCAAACAAAAATTCACGGCGCAGCTTTTGGTTACAGTGGCTTTTGTCTTATTTTTACTCTATACGGGCAGAGCGGATACGTCTGTTCGGATTCCATTCTTGCAGTTGCCTGTGGATTTCGGTCTTGCTTTTATCCCCTTTGCCGTCTTTGTTCTTTTAGCGTTTGTAAATGGTGTAAATTTAACAGATGGTATAGATGGTCTTGCAGGGTTTGTGACGCTTGTGGTGGTTCTCTTTCTGGCATGGGCGGCGCATACAGAAGGGAAAGGAGCGCTTTCTGCGTTATGTCTGACAGTAGCGGGCGGCATCCTCGGATTTTTGCTTTTTAATGTGCACCCTGCAAAGGTTTTTATGGGGGATACAGGTTCTCTGTTCCTCGGCGGATTCATAACAGCGGTTGCAATTTTATTGCGCTATGAAATTGTGCTCGCAGTGGTGGGCATTGTATATGTCATTGAAACACTGTCAGTTGTTTTGCAGGTGACCTCCTACAAGCTGACAGGCAAACGAATTTTTAAAATGAGCCCGATTCACCATCATTTTGAGATGTGCGGATGGGGAGAATCAAAAATTGTATTTGTATTTACGGCCATCACAGCCGTTATGGCAGTTGTCATGTGTATCGCATGATGAAGATAGAGAAAGAGGTGCCGAATGGAGAAGCAGAAAATAAAAAGAGGCGGCGATATTGACATTCCTTTTTTGGCAATTATGCTGATTATGATTGCGTTTGGGCTTATTATGGTCTTTAGCGCAAGTGCACCTTCCGCTTTCTATCGGGAAGGCGATAAACTATACTATATAAAAAGACAGCTGATTTGGACAGTAATCGGTCTCGGCGCGATGTTTTTCACGATGAATCTTCATTATAAAGTGGTAAAAAGGCTTGCGAATGTTATGTGTATCGGCGCATTTGTATTGCTTTTGTTGGTGCTCATCATCGGGCAAAGCGGCGGCGGTGCACAAAGATGGCTGGCAATCGGCCCAATCCGATTCCAACCGTCAGAATTTGCAAAATTTGCACTGGTTTTTTACTTTGCAAAGCGAATTTCCGAAAAGCCAAAAAATCATATGCAATATTTTTGGCAGGGACTGATGCATTACCTGGTTGTTTTGGGCGCATTTGCAGGTGTTATGTTGTTGCAGGACCATTTAAGTGGTGCGGCAATTATTCTCGCGTCCTCTATGATGGTGATTATCGCGGGCGGCGCACGCATGTCTCATATTTTCCTTATGGGTGGTGCGGCACTTGCAGTGGTAATTCCTGCAGCATTTTTGGAGGGATACCGATTAAAACGACTGGTTGCATTTCTCGACCCGTTTGCAGATAAATTGGGAGACGGCTACCAAATCGTACAAGGTCTTTACGCAATTGCCTCGGGCGGTCTTTTTGGGTTAGGACTTGGGCAGAGCCGACAGAAATTTTTATATATTCCTGAAGCACATAACGATTATATTTATGCGATTATCTGCGAAGAGCTGGGCTTTTTGGGCGCAATTTTAGTTGCGGTGCTTTTTATCCTTTTAATAACGCGGGGAATTTACATCGCATTTCGGGCGCCCGATACGTTTTCACGCCTCACAGTGTTTGGGATTATTTCGATTATCGGACTGCAATATCTCGTCAATGTAGGCGTTGTAACGGCAAGCATTCCAAATACGGGTATGCAGCTTCCGTTTTTCAGTGCAGGAGGCTCCTCACTCATCTTTATTATGGCGGCGATGGGCGTAGTGCTCAATATTTCAAGGCATGGTAAAGCGGGGAAGGAAGCCGCGATGCGAAAGGAGCGCTCGCTATGAAAATTCTGTTGTCGGGCGGCGGCACGGGCGGGCATATCAATCCCGCAATTGCGATAGCAAATCATGTTATGCAAAAAAATCCGCAGGCAGAAATTTTGTTTGTAGGGAATGAAGGTGGTATGGAAAGCCGCCTTGTACCGCGTGCGGGTTACCCTATAGAATACATTCGTGTAAGCGGTTTAAAACGCCGCATTACAATGGAAAATATAAAAACGGCAGTACGACTTTTGACTTCATTTCATGCTGCAAAAAAAATTCTGAAGCAATTTGAGCCGGATGTGGTTATCGGCACGGGCGGATATGTTTGTCTACCCGTTATGTTGGCAGCAATCGAAATGAAAATTCCAAGCCTTATCCATGAACAAAATGTTTTTCCCGGACTTGCGGTGCGCCTGGTAGCAGGGCGTGCAGATGTGACGGCGATAAGTTTCCCTGAAACGGAGCGTTACTTTAAAAAACCGCCGAAACATCTTATGGTAACAGGGAATCCCATTCGTCCCGCCCTTTTGCGCAAAATGCAGAAAAAAAAGACGGGAGAGGCAAATGTACTTTGGTTTGGCGGAAGTCTCGGTGCGGCAAAATTAAATGAAACGCTAACAGAGCTTTTGGGAATGGACGGACAGGATTATTACGGCATTTTGGCAGCAACCGGAGAAGCAAACCATGCGGCGGTAATGGAAGAAATTGCGGCTAAAAAAATTCGCCCATGCGAAAATAAAAAAATTGTGCCTTATATCTATAATATGGAGGAGGCACTTGCAGAAGCGGATTTGGCAGTCACACGTGCAGGCGCGATTACAGTAAGCGAACTTTGCGCACTCGGCAAACCTGCTATTTTGGTGCCGAGCCCGCATGTTACCAATGACCATCAGACCTATAACGCGCGTGCGATGGAGGCATATGGTGCAGCCGTCGTTATTCCCGAAACGGAGTTTTCGGGTGAAGTAGTTGCTGACCAGATCAAGCGACTTTTATCCGACCGTGCAGCACTCTCCAAAATGGGAGAGGCGGCAAAAAAATATGCAATTTGTGATGCATGCGACCGTATTTACAGCTGGATTGAGCAGATAGTCGCATCGCGGTAACACAATCCCGCATCCCGCATAGTATGATAGTGACCAATTGACTATCGGAGGTGCAGGATGTATAACATAGAGATAGAAGGCGGACGACCGCTGGTGGGCAGTATATCGGTACAGGGTGCAAAAAATGCTGTACTGCCAATTTTGGCGGCGACCATATTGGGACAGGGCGAAAGTATTATACACGGATGCCCTGCGCTCGATGATGTAAACTGTTCATGCGAAATCTTAGAATACCTCGGGTGCAAGGTTTCGCGCGATAAAGATACCGTTTCAGTGGATGCGACTACGGTGCGGTGTAATAAAATACCTGAAACTTTGATGCGAAAAATGCGCTCCTCCATTACTTTTTTGGGGGCAGTGACCGCAAGATGCGGGAGCGCAGAAATGAGTACACCGGGCGGCTGCGAGCTTGGACCGAGACCGATAGATCTACATATATCAGCAATGGATAAAATCGGGATTCGGACGGAGGATTGCGGCGGCGTTGTAAAGACTGTGGCGGACGCCTTTTGTGGCGGACGCGTACATTTGGATTTCCCTTCCGTGGGTGCTACGGAAAATATTATGCTTGCAGCATCCTTGTCAGACGAGGAAACTGTGATTACAAATGCGGCAAAAGAACCTGAGATCCTGGATTTGCAGATTTTTCTAAATAAAATGGGCGCTAAAATCAGTGGCGCGGGAACGGACGAGATTTGCATTCAGGGCGTAGAACGCCTTTGTGGGGCAGAACATACCGTCATACCGGACAGGATTGCCGCTACAACCTACCTTTGTGCGGGCGCATTAACGGGCGGCACAATTGAACTTCTGCATGTAAACCCTGCACATTTAAGGGCAGTTACCGCTGCACTTTGGGACACGGGTGCAAGGCTTTACACAAAAAAGAATTCCATTATGCTGATGGCACCAAAACGAATTTTACCAATAAAGCTTTTGCGAACGATGCCATACCCGGGATTCCCGACCGATGCACAGGCAATTATGACGGCACTTTTAACTTGCGCGGACGGAACCAGCGTCATTGAAGAAAATATTTTTGAAAATCGGTTTAAGCATGTAGGCGAGCTATGCAAAATGGGCGCAGATATTACAACACGCGGCAGTGTCGCGGTGATTCGGGGCGTAAAACGCCTTTCGGGGGCACAGGTGACGGCGATGGAACTTCGTGGTGGCGCAGCGCTCGTGCTGGCAGGACTTGCGGCAGAGGGACATACGGTCATAAGCGGCGTGGAGCACATAAGACGTGGGTATGAAACCATTGTGGAGGATATGCGCGCGTTGGGTGCAGACATTACAAAAAAATAAAGCAGGAGAATACAATGGCGAAAAAAAGAAAACGAAAAATAAAGAGTGGAGTATGGCTACTTCTGCTTCTTACAGCTATACTCATTGTAGTCGTGATGACTGTACCGATTTTTGAAATTCGTACAGTCATCGTAGAAGGAAACAGTCGCCTTACCGCAGAAGAAATTCATGCGGCGGCGGCTGTGCCAAAGGGCACAAATATCTTCCGCGTGCGCATGCAGAATATTGAGGAACGTGTGTTGACACTGCCGTATGTAAAGACGGCAAAGGTAAACCGCCGTTTCCCCGATAAGGTTCGAATTGCAATCTCCGAACGTGAAGAAGCGGCGGCCATAAAAAGCGGAGGGGGATATGCCGTGATAGACGATACAGGGCGTGTACTGCGGCTTTCGCTCGAAAAAGAGGACATGCTTATTTTTTCCGGTTGCGAGGTCGAAAGCGCCGAGGTGGGAGAGAGCATACGTCTTGTCGAAGGGCAGACGCCTGATGATTTCTTTACATTGATTGCATTGCTTCGCTGCCAGGACCTTCTTAAGGAGATGCAGACCCTTACGATTGCTTCTTCAATTGATGTGCAACTTGAAACAAAAGGCGGCATGCAGATTTATCTCGGCAGTATGGAGGATATGGAATACAAATTACAGCTTGTAAAGCAGATTCTACACGGCGACCAGACAGGAATTGATGCGACAAGCGGCGGCGTGCTCCGATGGACGAGTGAGGGGCAGTTCTCCTACAGACAAAGCAATCCTGAAAGAAATTAAAAAAAACATAAAAAATTTCGAAATTTCTCTTGCATAAATGTGCAAAAAGAGATACAATAAAATAGATAAAGACTAAGGAGGATAAAAAATGGCGACGGATGGTATGAATTTAGCACAGGTTATTAAAGTTGTCGGCGTAGGCGGCGGCGGCGGAAACGCAATTAACAGGATGATTGAAAATGGCATAAAAGGCGTAGAGTTTTTGGCAATTAATACGGACAAGCAGGCACTGGCATGCTCGAAAGCAACACAAAAGATTCAAATTGGCGAAAAAATTACGGGCGGTCAGGGCGCAGGCGCAAATCCTGATATCGGCCGCAAGTCCGCTGAGGAAAATCGCGGTGAGATTGAAAAGGCACTTGAGGATGCAGACATGGTATTTGTTACTGCCGGTATGGGCGGCGGTACAGGTACGGGTGCAGCACCTGTTGTTGCTTCCATTGCAAAGGAAAAGGGAATTTTAACAGTCGGTATTGTTACAAAACCCTTCTCTTTCGAATTGAAACGCCGTATGGCACAGGCAGAGGAAGGTATTGCTGCACTTCGTGAGGTTGTAGATACGATTATTGTAATCCCGAACGAAAAGCTTCTGCAACTTTGCAGCGCAAAAACAACAGTGAAGGAAGCTATGAGAATGGCAGACGAAACGCTTCGTCAGGGTGTACAGGGTATTGCCGAACTCATCAATACAACGGGTGATATGAATGCAGACTTTGCAGACGTAACACGTATTATGAAGGATGCAGGCTATGCACACATGGGTATCGGCCGTGCAAGCGGTGACAATCGTGCAGAGGAAGCTGCAAGAATGGCAATTGAAAGTCCGCTTCTTGAAACTTCTATTGACGGTGCAACCGGCATTCTTATCAATGTAACGGGCGGCGAAGAATTGACGCTTCTTGAAGTCAATGCTGCAGCAAATCTGGTACATAGCAGCGCAGATGCGAATGCAGAGGTTATTTTTGGTATGGCGATTGACGAATCGATGGGAGATGAAATTTCCATTACGGTTATTGCAACGGGATGCCATGCTTCAAAGAAAATGGATTTAGAGAGCCTGAACGTTCCGGAATTTAAAAAGACGGTCGGCACAGTACCGCAGACACCCTCTGAACCGACAAATTTCGGCATGGAAGATTTGAAATTACCGGACTTTATGAAAAAAGGAAATCTTGATCTGTAAGAAATCACAGGAAGGGCTGGCGCTTTGATTGCGTACAGCCCTTTTTCTGACAATAAAAAGGAGAAAAAATGGAGAATACAATGAAGGCGCTTTCGGCGGGCAAACGCGTCATAGCCGTTGTCGCTCCAACTGCATTTTCAGGTGCATTTCAAACGGATATGACGAAAAAGGCAGTTGCCGCACTTTATAAAATAGGCTTTTCAAAGGTACTGGATATGCGCTTTGGAATTGCCGCACGTGCGCGTGCGGAAGGTGATATCTTCGTCGAACGCCTTTTGGAAAATCAAAATTTGCCGATGCTTTTACCCGACAACCAAAAATCAGAACAGTTTTGTCTTGAAAAATTTCCGCAATTTGCCGCCAACATTACAACATCAGCGCATGCGGAAAGTCTGATGGCGAAAATCGAAAAGGTGGTCGGCGAAAATGTATATGTCGTGTCTGTGGTTGGCGAGAAAAGGGAGGGTATCCCTTTACCTGATGGGGTGGATGCTGTTTTAGATAGAAAGGAACTTTTGCACTTGATGCAAAAGTACGGATATGAAAATTTAGAGAATTTTGAAGATGCGTCCTTTGCACCGATGTATGGAACGCCTGTAAAAATAACGGGGGAGCGGATGGAAGAGGTCTTGCATGCAGCCTGTGGTCTTTATGATGTTACGGCAGAAAAGGAAGAACGGACAGAGTATAAGGCAATGAAGGACGGCCGCCACCTAAATGCCGTTACGGTGTACGGATATGAGGCAGCGCACGGCGTTTTGGAAAGTGTGCAAGATGGGACGGCAAAATTTGATATCATAGAAATTATGGAAAATCCGAAAGCATAAAAAAACAGATACATGGCATCAGACCGTGTATCTGCTTTTTTTAGGTTCTTATTTTTCTGTGTTATGTTCATGCGTATGGCAGCATCCACTACAACACCCGTCGCAACTTTTGCCTGCAAATTCTATATTATTTCTTTTACAATAGTCCTCAATGGCGGCATGAATGGCCTCTTCTGCAAGAACAGAACAATGCAGTTTTGCGGGCGGTAATCCGTCCAGTGCTTCTACAACTGCCTTGTTTGTCAAAAGAAGCGCCTCTTCCACGGACTTACCCTTAACAAGCTCTGTTGCCATACTGCTTGTTGCGATGGCAGCACCGCACCCGAAGGTCTGGAAGGAAATATCCTGAATAATTTGATTTTCGTCAATCTTCATATAGATTTTCATAATGTCACCGCATTTGGCGTTGCCGACTGTGCCGACAGCATTCGCACCTTCCATCTCGCCAACGTTGCGGGGATTTTGAAAATGGTCCATTACTTTTTCTGAGTACATTTTAACGTTCCTTTCATTTTTTGGTATAAAGCGGAGACATCGCACGCAGTGTACCAACAATGTCGGGCAGAATCTCCAAAAATTTATCAACTTCCGCCTCGGTATTTTCATTCCCAAGGCTGATACGCAAAGAACCGTGTGCAATTTCGTGCGGGAGCCCGATTGCCAAAAGTACGTGAGAAGGATCCAAAGAAGCGGAGGCACAGGCAGACCCGCTTGAGGCGGCAAAACCTGCAAGACTGAGCTTTAAAAGCAGGGATTCCCCTTCAATATAGCGGAAGGAGAAGTTGGCGTTGCCGGGCAGACGCTTTTCTCTGTCTCCGTTTAAAAGGGTATAGGGTACGCTTTCGAGTACACCTTTTACAAGCTTATCGCGCAATGCCTTGATGTGAGCCGTGTTTTCTTCCATATGTTCGACAGCGTCAGCCAGTGCTTTTGCCATGCCGACAATGTACGCCGTATTTTCTGTACCGGCGCGCATGCCGCGCTCCTGCCCGCCACCATGGATAAGCCGCTCAATTTTAACGCCTTTTCGAATATAGAGTGCGCCGATGCCTTTTGGCCCGTGAAATTTGTGTGCGGACATACTGAGCATATCTACGCCGAGAGCTGTGACATCAATCGGGATAGTGCCAACTGCCTGCACTGCGTCTGTATGGAATAAAACACCTTTTTTATGCGCAATTTCAGCAAGTTCCCGAATGGGCTCGATTGTGCCGATTTCGTTATTTGCGAACATGATGGAAACAATGGCAGTATCATCGCAAATCGCCTTTTCAAGCGCTGCGGGAGATACAAGACCATTTTCGTCGACGGGTAGATATGTAACCCGAAAACCTTGTTTCTCTAAAAATTCGCAGGTATGCAAAACGGCGTGGTGTTCAATTGCTGACGTTATAATATGCTTTTTACCGCTTTTTAAAGCTGCGCCCTTTATTGCCCAGTTAACTGCTTCACTGCCTGAGGCGGTGAAGAAAATCTCGTTTTTATTGCATCCGATACAGTGTGCAACCGTATTTCTTGCCTCATCCACAGCACGGGCGGCGTCATTGCCCAGCGTATAAAACAAAGAGGAAGGATTTCCATACTGTGCTTTGAAAAATGGCAGCATCACCGCGGCTACATCTTCGCCTACGCGTGTAGTCGCCGCATTATCGAAATATATCATGCTATCATTCCTTTCTTTAGGTATTATACACTCTTTTTCTTGTTTATTCAACCTTTTTTTAAAATTTTGGGAAAGAGATTCTATATAAGCGCAAAAAATACCCCTCTTTTATACCGATTTGCACAAAAGAGGGTGTCATTTTTATCTGTGGTAGAGCTTTTTGGTCTGGTATTTCGGTTCACAGGTAAGATGAATGCCGAGTTTTCGGTAAATATCCTTGTCCACCTGCGACAGAAGAACGGTAGAATGTGCCTCGCAGCCACAGAGGGAGGCAAGCTGATTTGTCGCAAGCTTTGCAGTTTCGTTTTGTACGGCACTCATGGTCAATGCAATCAATACTTCATCAGAATGCAGACGCGGATTGTGATTGCCTAAAATATTGGTTTTCAAAGCCTGAATCGGCTCGATAACCGATGGTTCTATAAGATGCAGACTATCATCAATTTTCCCTGCCGCCTTAACAGCATTTAAAAGTGCTGCAGAAGAAGCACCTAAAAGATTGCTTGTTTTACCTGTTACAATCGTACCGTCATGCAATTGAATTGCCATCGCGGGCTTATCGCCCGTTTCGGCGCTGCGAGCAAGTGCTGCGCGTACAACGGCACGGTCATCGACGGAAATACCCGCATTATTCATAATCAGCTTTATTTTATCTGCCGTCTCTTCTTTCCATCTGCCAAGTCGATACTCGCAGAGCGCGTCATAATACCGCCGTATAATTTCACTGCGTGCAGCCTCTTTGACGACCGCATCGTCCACAATGCAGTCACCCGCTAAATTTACACCCATATCTGTGGGGGATTTATAGGGACTTTTTCCCGAAATGCGTTCAAAAATAGCATTTAAAACAGGAAATACCTCCACATCACGATTATAGTTTATGGAAACCTGCCCGTATGCTTCAAGGTGATACGGGTCAATCATATTGACATCGTTGAGGTCCGCCGTAGCGGCTTCATACGCTAAATTTACAGGGTGGTTCAGTGGAATATTCCAAATGGGGAAGGTTTCAAATTTCGCATAACCTGCCTTTACGCCACGCAGATTTTCATGATAGAGCTGGGAAAGACATGTTGCCATTTTTCCGCAGCCGGGGCCGGGTGCAGTGACTACGACAAGCGGACAGGTTGTTTCAATATAGGGATTTTTCCCAAAGCCTTCATCACTGACAATGTGCTTTAAATCTGTCGGATATCCTGCAATCGGATAATGAATGTAGGTTTTAACACCTAATTTTTCAAGTTTTTCTTTAAAACTAATGGCAGAGGGTTGCCCGTCAAACTGGCTGATGACAACGCTGCCAACAAAAAGACCTTTTGCACGAAACGCGTCGATAAGACGCAAAACATCTGCGTCATAGGTAATACCCAGGTCATTCCGCATTTTGTTCTTTTCGATAGCGTCGGCGTTTATGACAATGACCATTTCTACATCTTTTGCGATGTTTTGCAGCATCAAAACTTTACTGTCCGGCTGAAAGCCCGGCAGAACACGCGCGGCGTGATAATCGTCAAAAAACTTGCCGCCAAACTCAAGATACAACTTGCCGCCAAACTGTGCAATGCGTTTTTTGATTTGTTCGGATTGTCTTTTTATGTACGCCTCATTGTCAAACCCTATCTTTGGCATGGTATCCTCCCTAAAATAAACACTATAAAAAATTATATCACGTGAACAAGAAATGTCAAGTATTTCTTTTTCAAAAATTATAAATCCAGTTGTTTTATTGTGATGTATACATGCTCCACCACAATACCCGTCAATGTTTCCACCGCGTCCCGAATGCGGTTTATAATCCGCGCTGCGGTCGGCTTGATTGGGGTGCCGTATGCAAGATTTATTTCCAAAAGATAATCAATGCTTTTTGCATGATGTTGCACACCGCACGTCCAAACCTTTGTGACGGCAGAATCTTTTTTTGCTTCGTGCGCACCGATGGTGATTAAAACGCTGTTTGCAATTTTGAAATCTCCAAGGTAGCTGTACGTTGGCCTCATAATTGTTTTTTCCGGCTCGGTGCGCCGCGTGGGTGGACGGAAAATCTGTAAAGGATCTAAGAAATACCCTGAAAAATCTCGCTTTATTTCAAAGGTAGGCACAGGAATGACGTGCTTTCCCTCAGTGTTACGAATGCGGGTGGCTGTCGCAATTTCCTCTGCCGTCGCAACAGATTCAATCGGAATGATTTCAGAAGGCGCAGGCAAAGAGAGCGCGGCAGCAATTTTCTGCACCATAGAAACAGAAGTACCTACAATCATGATTTTATCCGCATTTTCTTTGGCAAGTGCTGCCCCAACAGCTGCCGCGTGCGTCGACGAAAAGAAAAGTGCGCGCTTTACGGAGGCAAACTTTGTAGCCTCCGCCTTTGCAGATATACCTGCCAAAACTGTACCGCCGCGGATTAGAAGCCCGTCGTCAATAATCAGCGGGATACCGCGGGCGGACGCCACTTCCGTTACACGATAGCTTTTACCTGTGCCGCTTGGTCCTACAAAGCCGTATACCTGCATACGCCCGGTCACTCCTTTCATTCCTCTCGCCGCGGTGACATTTTTACAAAACCGTTTATCAAATGAGCACGGTTTACAAAATCACGCGCGTGTCTGCCGCGGGCAGTACGGCCTTCCACGATATAACCAGAAGGCAATACTTCCACCACAACACCGTCTGTAACGCGATAGAGCCTGTCAGATTCCCGCGAAGCACTATATCTGCCGGAAATCCATTCTACCAATGTTATGGCATCTCCCTTTTTGAATTCATGACGGCGACGACGACGTATATTGTCAAGTAATATTTCTCGGTTGTCATTTAAAATAATCTGGCGCAGCTCATGCTCGATTTGCCGACGCTTTAAAAGCTTTGCCATTTTACGGTCAGCGTTTGTTTTCATATGAAAGTCACCTCACTGTCTCGCGCTATTTGTATATTATTATATGCAATAAAACGGGAAAAGTCAAGGAAAGGGATGTTTTTTTCAATTTATCATGCATATTCTTTTTGGAAAGCGGATAAAGTATGGAAATATAAGGAAGAAGGTTTGGGAAACCATGTTTTTTGTGTGAAAGACTTGACTTTATATGGGAAAAATGGTATACTAAATAAGAATTTTTGTTCGGAAAATAAATATGGAGGATGTATTGTGACAAAAAAACAAAAACTTAAAATTATACCGCTTGGAGGACTGGATGAGATCGGAAAAAATCTTACCGTCATCGAGTACGGGGATGAGATTCTGGTTATCGACTGCGGTTTGGCTTTCCCGAGTGAGGATATGCTGGGGATAGACCTTGTAATTCCTGACACCTCGTATCTTGCCCGCAATCGCGACAAGGTTGTAGGTGTGCTTTTAACCCATGGGCATGAGGATCATATCGGCGGATTGCCGTATGCTTTTCGGACGTTTAATGCCCCCGTGTACGGAACGAGAATGACGCTTGGCCTCTTAACCCACAAGCTCAAGGAACATGGTATGGTGAATGAGGTGGAGCAGAATACTGTAAAACCCGGCACGATAAAAAATATCGGAAAAAACTTTAAAGTAGAATTTATTAACGTAAACCATAGTATTGCCGGCGCGGTCGCGCTTGCCATTCATACCCCTGTCGGCGTATTGGTGCATACAGGAGACTTTAAGATTGACTGCACGCCCATAAATGGTGACATGATCAATTTAACGCGCTTTGGTGACCTTGGTCGCGCGGGCGTTTTAGCACTCTTTTCGGACAGTACGAACGTGGAACGTCCCGGCTATACCATGAGTGAGCGCACGGTGGGTGAACGGTTTGACGAAATATTTGCAAAATCCGATAAAAAAAGAATTATTGTGGCTTCGTTTGCATCGAATGTGCATCGTATTCAGCAGATTATAAACTCGGCAGTCCGGAATAAACGCAAGGTTGCGGTTATGGGGCGCAGCATGCTGACAATTGTGGATGTGGCGGCAGAACTTGGCTATTTGCATGTGCCGAGAGGAACCATTATCAATATTGAGGAAATCAATCGCTACAAGCCGCATCAGCTGGTGATTGTGACCACGGGCAGTCAGGGTGAACCGATGAGCGCGTTGACGCGTATGGCGTTTTCAGACCATAAAACAGTGGAAATCGGCGAAGGCGATTTGGTAATCTTATCCGCAAATCCCATTCCCGGGAATGAAAAAGCAGTTTCAGGTGTTATCAATGAGCTCTTTAAAAAGGGTGCAGAAGTCATCTACGAATCTCTGGCGGAGGTTCATGTATCGGGGCACGCTTGCCGTGAGGAATTAAAGCTTATTTTAGGGCTTGTAAAGCCGAAATACTTTATCCCCGTTCATGGTGAGCATCGCCATTTGGTGCGCCATGCCGCGTTGGGCGAACAGATGGGCGTTGCTCCGCAAAACGTATTCGTTATGGGGCTTGGTGAGGTTTTGGAAATATCGCAGGAGAGTGCAGTAAAAACGGGAAATGTGACGTCGGGACAGGTACTGGTGGATGGCATCGGTATCGGCGATGTTGGAAATATCGTACTGCGTGACAGAAAGCATCTCGGAGAGGAAGGCTTAATCATTGCAGTTGTCACCATTTCCGAAAACCGTGAAATTCTGTGCGGGCCCGACATTATCTCTCGTGGTTTTGTATACGTCAGAGAGAGTGAGGATTTAATTGAAGAAATGAAAGACGTGGTAACAGATGCTATCCTCGCAGGGCGCACCAATGGACACGGAGATTGGAATGCGATTAAAACCGGCATACGAAATGCACTTGGAGAGTACATTTTTGAAAAGACAAAACGTAAACCGATGATTTTACCGGTTATTATGGAAGTATAAAAGAGAGGAAGTATGAAAATGAAGGCAGTTATGTATGGTGCGGGGAATATTGGCCGCGGATTTATCGGGCTACTCCTTGAATCGTCCGGTTACAAGGTATCGTTTGTGGACGTAAACCCTGCTGTTATTGAGGCAATGAACACAGAACACCGTTATCCTGTGGAGATTCTTCTTGAAGACGGAACACGTGAGAAATGGGTTGAAAATATCGACTGTGTAGACGGGAAGGATATAGAGGCAGTTGCAGAAGCGATTGCATCGGCAGATGTGATGGCAACGGCAGTCGGCGTAAATATTCTGAAGTTTATTGCGGCACCGATTGCGGCAGGCCTCAAAAAAAGGTGGCAGGATGGAAATGATACGCCTTTTAACATCATTATCTGTGAAAATCTGATTGGCGCAGACCGTGTTCTTCGGGAACTGATTGCGCAAAATTTAGATAAAGAACAGCAGGAAAAGCTGGACGCACTTGTAGGCTTTGTAGAAGCCTCCATCGGTCGGATGGTACCCGTGCAGACGCCTGAAATGCAAAAGGGCAACATGCTCCGCGTGTGCGTAGAAGCGTATGACAAACTTCCGCTTGACAAGGCGGCTGTAAAAGGGGAATTCCCGCCGATTCAAAATGTAATTTGGTATGAGCCTTTTTCTTTCTATATCGAAAGAAAACTCTATATTCATAATATGGGGCATGCCATGACGGCGTACCTCGGTGACCTTTTGGGATACGAGTATATTTGGCAGGCGATTGAAAATCCGACAGTGGAACTTTTGGTTTTCCGCGCGATGACTGCTTCTGCTATCGCGCTTGCCAAACGCCATAATGCAGATGTAAGTCCGCTTTTTGACCATGTACAGGACCTAATTCGCCGTTTTGCAAACAGAAGGCTTGGGGATACGGTGAAACGTGTTGGTGGGGACATTCGGAGAAAGCTTTCGCCCTCTGACAGACTTGTGGGTGCATACAATATGTGCCGTGAGCAGGATGTGGATACGACCTTTATTGCAGCAGGTATTGCGGCCGCACTTTGCTTTAGCCATGACGATATTACAAAGGAAAAATCGGCAGCGGAAATTCTGACGGAGATTTCTGAGCTTTCAGAGCAGGCAGAAATTCTGCATACCTGGCAGCGTTTCCATAACGGAGAGGATTTAGATTCCATTCTAAAAGCCTTGAAAAGCGAGGCACGCCAATGAATGAACAGATAAAGCGCGTTTTGCTTTGGGCATTTGGTATACCGATATCGCTTGCTGTTTGCACTACGATTGTTTTGCTTTTGATGCGTCTTGAGGGTGTGATGCTATATCTTGGGATCGTGGCGCTTTTCTTACTCGGCATAACGGTATTCATTGTAAACATGCTACGAAGCCGCAAAAATGAAAAGCTGGTTGCGTCGCTTTTGGATATTCTGCATAAACAGGCGGACCCCGACACATTTATCAAGGAATCGGAGGCGGCAATCCAAAAAAAACGCAACAAATCTTTAAGGGGCACACTTTCTTTAAATCTTGCAATTGGATATGAAGCAGTGGGGGATTACGGAAAAGCAATCTCCGTTATGAAGGACTGTTATGGTCTTATGACAGACTCCATTTCCAAAGCGATGTTTTATATCAATATAGCGTCGTTTTATGCGCAAAAAGGTGCGGTGAATGAAGGGCTGGAAGCCTATCAGTTAGGTCGCCCGTATGTCGAAAAAAAACAAAAGTTTATTCCGAAGGCATATATACTTTTGGTGCGTGGGCTCCTCTTTTACGCGCAGGAAAAATATGAAGATGCACTGGATAGTTTCCGCAAAGTGGAACCCGGGCAGTTTGAAGACAGACATGCACATACAAAGCTTCAGCTTTACATGGCGCGTACTTATGCCCGCATGGGTAATATGAAGGAAGCGCGCACTTTGTACGGCAAGGTTTGCCAAAGAAAAACATATCCTTTCTTGCTGGAATGTGCGCGGCGGGAAATGGAAGCCTTGTCGGAAAAACAATAAAATTTTACTTTGCATTTACACCTGGCGAAACGGGTTCGTCCCTATTCGGAAGGCGGAAATACAGCATGTTTTTTGTGCGCCGCTTTTTCGGAAGCGGCGCTTTTTTAAAGGAGTATGAATATGGAGAACAGACTTGCACTGATTGCTGTCATTGTTGAAAACATGGAGTCAGCAAAGAAAATTAACGATATTTTACATGAAAATGCCGCATGCATTGTCGGCAGGATGGGCGTGCCTTATCGCGAAAAGAATGTATCGGTCATAAGTGTTATGATAGATGCACCTGAGCGTGTAACGGGTGCTATCGCAGGGAAAATCGGTATGCTCGAAGGTGTTTCGGCAAAAACCGTATATGCAAAAGTATGATGCGAGATGTACTTTTGACGGCTACAAAAGAAGAGCTGGTCGCAATTTTAAAGGATCATACCAATACAGAGGCACTTATTTTGGAGGCGCGTGAAACATCATTGCGCGTGTTTGGGAACGAAATCTATGTGCGCGGGCTGATTGAGATAAGCAGTTTCTGCAAAAATAATTGTTTTTACTGTGGGATTCGCGCAGGGAATGAAAAGGCGATGCGCTATCGCCTTACCAAAGACGAGATTGTAGAGGCCGCGGCGTATGGATTTCAAAACGGCATCCGTACTTTTGTTCTGCAGGGTGGCGAGGACCCGTATTTTACTGATTCAGTTCTGACGGATATCGTCCGTACTCTAAAGGGGGCGTTCCCCGAATGTGCAGTTACGCTTTCGATGGGAGAGCGCACCGCCGAATCCTACAAGGCACTTCGGGCGGCGGGGGCAGATCGATATCTGCTGCGACACGAGGCGGCGGCGGAAACGCTTTACGATCAATTGCACCCGCCAAATATGAGTCTTAAAACAAGAATGGCTTGTCTTGAAACCTTACAAAAGCTCGGTTTTCAGACAGGGGCGGGCTTTATGGTCGGTGCGCCGCACCAGACAGAAGCGGATATTGCAACGGACCTATTGTTTTTAAAAAGCTTGCGGCCTGCTATGATTGGAATAGGACCGTTTGTACCGCATGACGATACGCCATTTCGGGAAAATGCAGCGGGGAGTGTGGAACAAACAGTAAAAATTCTTGCGATTTTGCGTATTATGCATCCCTTTGCGCTATTACCCGCCACAACCGCACTTCAAACTCTGGACCCGATGGGTAGAGAAAAAGGGATTTTAGCGGGGGCAAATGTGGTTATGCCCAATCTTTCGCCGGAAAGTGTGCGCGGTCAATACGCTCTTTACAACAATAAGGCATTTGAGACAGTAGAGATGCTGCAAAAAAGCATAGAAAAAATTGGATATAAAACTGTTATATCAAGGGGAGATTACAGATGTACGATGTAAAATCATCGAAGGCTACGGAGTTTATCAATCACGAAGAAATCGAAGAAACATTACAATATGCCGAGGCGCATAAATCGGATGCGGCACTGATAGACCGCCTTTTAAAAAAGGCGGAGGATGGCGGCGGGCTTTCGCACAGAGAGGCGGCTGTTTTGTTGGAATGTGATATAGAGGAAAAAAATCAGGCAATTTTCAAAATGGCAAATCAATTAAAACAAAGAATTTACGGAAACCGTATCGTCATGTTTGCGCCGTTGTATTTATCAAATTATTGTGTAAACGGATGCACCTATTGCCCTTATCACCATAAAAATCAGCATATTCCCCGTAAGAAGTTGACGCAGGAGGAAATACGCCGCGAGGTCATCGCATTACAGGATATGGGGCATAAACGCCTGGCATTGGAAGCGGGAGAGGACCCCGTGCATAATCCAATAGAATATATTTTGGAAAGCATAGAAACCATTTACTCCATTCACCATAAAAATGGCGCAATTCGGCGTGTGAACGTCAATATTGCGGCAACCACGGTTGAAAATTATAAGAAGTTGCATGATGCAGGTATCGGGACGTATATTCTTTTTCAGGAAACGTATCACAAGGAAAATTATGAAAAGCTGCATCCCACGGGCCCCAAAAGCAATTATGCGTACCATACGGAGGCGATGGACCGTGCAATGGAAGGTGGCATTGATGATGTCGGCATCGGCGTTTTATTTGGCCTGAATCTCTATCGCTATGATTTTGTCGGTCTTTTGATGCACGCAGAACATTTAGAGGCGGCAAAAGGGGTCGGCCCGCATACAATAAGCGTACCGCGCATTCGCCCTGCGGATGATGTGGATACGGGCGAATTTACTGACGCGGTATCGGACGCAGTCTTTAAGAAGATTATTGCCGTTTTACGCCTTGCGGTGCCATATGCAGGCATGATTATGTCCACGCGGGAATCGGAAAAAATGCGGAAAGAAGCGCTTGAAATCGGCATTACGCAGATAAGCGGCGGCTCGCGCACCAGCGTGGGTGGATATGTCAAAGAGGATAACGAATCTGTACAATTTGAAATTGAGGACAGGCGCAGTCTTGGCGAGGTGGTCGGTTGGCTTATCGACCTCGGGTACATTCCGAGCTTTTGTACGGCGTGTTACCGCGAGGGCAGAACGGGTGACCGTTTTATGCAACTTGTAAAATCGGGCCAGATTGCAAATTGCTGTCAGCCAAACGCCCTGATGACCTTAAATGAGTTTTTGGAGGATTACGCAACGCCCGCTGTGCAAAAAGCGGGAGAAGCTTTGATAAAAAAGGAGCTTGCAAAAATTCCGAACGACAAGGTGCGTGCGATTGCGGAAAAAAATATTCTGCGTATGCACGCGGGTGACCGTGACTTTCGGTTCTAAAGGAGAAAAACATGAGTGAAACAATGCGCAGCGCACGACTGCATATTGGGGTTTTCGGGCGGCGAAACAGTGGAAAATCCTCGTTCGTTAACGCGCTTTTGGGGCAGGATGTTGCCATTATATCAGACGAGGCGGGCACGACGGCAGACCCCGTATATAAAAATATGGAAATACGAGGTATAGGACCGTGTGTGCTGATGGACACGGCAGGCTTTGATGATGAAGGCACTTTGGGTGAAAAGCGCGTTTTGAAGACGCGACAGGCGGCGGAAAAAACAGATGTTGCCGTCATGGTGTTCCGAGGGGAAGTGACGGATCACGAACGGGAATGGATCGCTTTTTTTCGTGAAAAAAAGGTGCCGATTCTGCCGATATGGAATGGAACAGATGACGTGCCCGCACTTCGGGCAGAAGTCGAAACACTTTGCGGAAGAACGCCGCTTTTTGTCAATGCAAAAACGGGAGAAGGCTTTTCGGAGGTGCGAAATGCACTGCGTCTTTTTGCGCCCGAGTCAGTACAAAATATGACGGGGCGCGTAGCGAAGGCGGGTGACCGCGTGATGCTTGTGATGCCACAGGATGAATCCGCACCGCGCGCAAGACTCATTATGCCCCAGGTCCAGGCAATTCGCGAGCTTTTGGATAATCAATGCGTGATATACTGCACCACACCCGATACCATGCAGGCGGCACTCGACAGTCTTAGGACGCCGCCCGACCTTATTATCACGGATTCGCAGGTGTTTCCGAACGTGTATGCTCTTACACCCAAAAACGTACGTCTTACATCCTTTTCTGTGCTTTTGGCGGATGTTAAAGGAGATATGGAAACCTTTATCTCGGGGGCGGCGGCGATTGACCGCTTGACAGAAAAATCCCGCGTTTTAATCGCGGAGGCGTGTAGCCATGCGCCCGCTGAGGAGGATATCGGCCGTGTAAAAATACCTGCCCTTTTGCGTAAAAGAGCAGGGGAGGGGCTTTCGGTGGATGTAGTAGCGGGTGATGATTTTCCCACCAATTTGGAGGGGTATGACCTGATTATCCATTGCGGTGCGTGTATGTTTAACCGCAGACACGTTATAAACCGAATTATAGCGGCAAATGCACAGAATGTACCGATTACAAATTATGGTGTTGCACTTGCAAAGCTTGGCGGGATTTTGGATAAAATTTATATACCGCGTACGTAAAAAAATGCTCTCTGCAATCATGCAGGGAGCATTTTCTATCTACACGTTTTGTTATATAATCTTTACCAGGAAAAAGCCCAAAATACCAATTGCAAAAAGAGATGCCAAAAGCTTCGGGGAAAAACAAAACCGTTTTTTTTCATGCGATTGTGTTTTGCTATCATCCGCAAGATAAGCCTCTACAATGCGCTCTGCTTCTTCTACGGCGTGAAATGTGGCCGTTCCCTCTACGGCGTCCTCACGCAGAATAAAGATGGCTTGTTCGATGTAGGGGGACTTGAAATTCTTCAAAACAAAAACTTTTTTAGTATGCATATATATGGCACCTCCGACAATTTATTTCTTATGGTAGTATCTCCCTTTTTTTGAATTTTATGCAATTTCTGCAGTACTTTTCTGTACAATTTCCATTGTGGCAGTCAGTATTGTCATATCATCCTGTACTTTGCCGCCGCACCGACCTTTGGCGGACTGCAAAATTGTTTCCGCAAGTGCACCCGGGTCTTTCCCTGTAAAGCCTTGAATGACTGAAATGATCCAGTCATCCTCTGCGTTTTGCCTATCGGCTTCCGCGATACCATCCGTCACTAAAATCAATGTGTCACCGGGGGCGAGGCGGTCTTTAAAGCGGGCAACATCAGGCGTGGATACAACACCGACGGGCAAGGTGCCGGCAGAAATACGCCGTACCGTATTGCCGTGCTTTATAAAGCTGTCTGCCGCGCCTACCTTGCAGAGCTCCAAAGCGCCATTTTTTAAATTTACAAGTGCCAGATCGACGGTTGCAAAGGTTTCATCCGCTGATTTTAGCATCAGCACGGAATTAACAAGGCTGAGTGCGGTTTTGGTGTCAAATCCTGCGGAAAGCATCGTTTTCAGCATGTGAACTGCTGCACGACTGTCTGCGCCTGCACGCACGCCGCTACCCATGCCGTCACTCAGCGCAAGCAGAAAGGTTCCGTTTTCCATATACAGACTATCAAAACTGTCGCCACTTTTTTCACTATGGTCCTTCACAGCGGTACGGCTTGCAATACGAAGTGCATAGCGTTCCTTCGGAATCAGACGTATATAGCCGTTCCGACAACTTGTCACCTCCATTTCCATGCCAAGCGTGTCGGAAATTGTGGCAGTAATCTGCGCATAGTCTGCAGTGCTGTTTGTGCGAAGGTGCACAGAAAGCTGTCCGTGGCGGTTTTCGGCGACGAGAATATCATGCACTGCGATGTACTTTTCTGAAAGACGTGTGCGAAGAAGCTCTTCCGTCACACTGTTAAAAATGGTACCGCTTTTTACGTTTTTTTCCATGGCTTGTAAAATGCCCGCCATGCCGGCGAGTTGTGCGGAGACCATGGCGCGGCTTTCGCGGACGCGGCTTTCCCAAAGCTTGTCCACTTTATAAACCTCATACATGGTGTTGACGGCACGAACCATGGATGCTTTTTGAATACATTTTTCTTCTAAGGAAATCGGAATATCTTCCACCGTTACATAGCCTTTTTTGGTACAGATTTCAAGCATAACGAAGAGGGCAGCATATGTACGATGAAATTCTTTTTTCCAACAGAAAGAAAGTTTTTGACAACCGTCGCAGGCATGGCGTGCCGCGCGTTCAAAAAAAGCACCGGTAGCCGCGTCTTCAGTGGAAGAAATATCCGTAAGTGTATTGGAAAGGCAGGTAAAAGCAGTTGCCTTTTCGTGGAGCGTTTCGGAAAGAAGTGTGCAAAGACGGGCGGTATGTCCGCGTGAAATCTGCTGACGAATGCTGAGCTTTGCAGTAATAGCGTGGGGCATGGCAATGTAAATGAGAACAGGGGCTAAAATTTCATAAAGATTTAAAACCATCTCTGCTTTGCCGCCCGTATAAAAGGTAATAATCGAATTTGCAGCAATAAATGAAACGGCTGCCCCTGCTTTGCCAAAACCTGAAAAATATCCCGCCGCCATGCCGCCTACGGCAAACGCACCCAAAACGGGGTTGCCGCTTTCCAAGGTAGACAACAGACCGAGCGTAATGCCCGCAAGTGCTCCCGCGGTAAGGCCGCTTTCATGGGCAAGCAGGAGTGTTAAAAGAACGCAAAGCGGGATAGTAAGGTGCAATCCATAAAGACGGAAAAGACCGCCTATGCCCAAAACGGCAATGCCGCATAGTGCAGCGACGGAAATCGTATCAAGCGGCGTTTCACGCATACGGCCGCAATAAATCGTTTTTTTGGCATGCGCAAACAGGCAAACTGCGGCGCAGGTAATACCTGCTTCTACAAACAGAGCGAAGCAATCGTAGAGTAAGATTTGTCCCCCGAGGAGTAGGAGAAAACCAGAGGAAAAAACAGAGGCACCCATAGCCGCACCGCGGCGGAAGGATGTTTTCAGTATCAGATTATTTTTTTTTGCGGCAAAAATAGAAAAAAGAACAATCGATAGCGCATACTTGAGTGCGGCAATCGGCAAGAAAGAAGGGAAAAGCGCAGATATAACGGCAATCAGACCGGCTAAAAGCGGCGGTTTTGCTATGTATTCTGCGGCATATAGCGCGGCACCGAAGGGCATAATTTCTCCAAATAATTCCGTGCGGGATACGAGAGCGGACAGAACAAGAGAAATAACCGCTTTCGGCTCGACTTTATAGGATGCTGCCATACGACTGACAGACTTTGCTTTCTTAAACATACCGACTTCCAAAATAATAACTTCCTTTCTGATTTATGGCTTTCTTATAGTATACCAAGAAAAAAGAAAGAAATTTGTCGTACTGTGTTAAAACTAAAAAAACGTATTAACTGGAAAGAAAATAATAAAAAACCGCAACAACTGTCGCGGTTTTATAAAAGTCAATGTTTCAGTTTTGTATATTTAGTGAAATGAAAAGGCTTCACATTTTACAAAATACGTCGCGCGGCGTAAAGGGAACGCCCAGACATATTATCTATGCTAATGGTACGACCGGTTTGCGGTGCATGGATATACGTTTCATTTCCAACATAAATGCCAACGTGACCTGCACTGCGGAAGAAAACTAAGTCACCGGGCTGAAGTTCCGAGCGGGAAACAGAACGCCCCATTGCAATCTGCGAATAGGTGGTACGCGGAAGTGATACACCGAAGTGGCGATATACGTATTGAACGAAGCCGCTGCAATCAAAGCCCGACGGTGTTGAACCGCCCCAAACATAAGGGACACCTAAAAAGTTTTTGGCATAGGACACAATCTGCTGGCCGGACGAGGAACCGCTGCTAGTTTGAGTGGCAGGTGCCGGCGCACTTTTCTTCGGTGTTGTTTTAGCCTGTGACGAAGAGGATACGACGGGTGCCGACGCAACCACAACGGGTGTCGGCTCCGGTACTTGACTACGGTCAAAAACAATCAGATCCTTGTGAACATAACCAACTTGATCATTATACCGTATTTTACACCAGGAACCTTCGGTTGTAATCACGCTTACAGGGTCCGCAAGGTACAGTTCCCCTAAAACTTTAGCGTCCATCGCCGGAACTTGTCTTATGTTTAAAACATCGCCTGCAGCAAAACCGGTGGTATCAGCTGACGCGGTGATTGCAAGTAAAAGCAGGGATGTAAGTGCTGTGCCGAAAAAAACTGCAAGTTTCTTTAACATGTGTGGCCTCCTCAAACATATTATATCTGAATTATAACATAATACGGTTATTTTGTCAAACTTTTTTAACATTTATTTATTATTTTCATTATTTTCATTTAAAATATGCGTCTTGCTGCAAGAATAGAACGATTGATGGGGTCGATGGAAACCGTTCTGCCGGTTTGCGGTGCATGTATGTAGGTGTTATTGCCTGCGTAAATGCCGACATGTCCGCCGTTGCCGAATACTAAAATATCACCGAGCTGCAAATCGGAAGTGCTGACTCTGTAACCTGCATTCATTTGTGCATAAGACGTACGGGGTAAGGATATGCCGAAATATGCATATACATATTTTACAAAGCCGCTGCAATCAAAGCCCGACGGAGATGAACCGCCGTATACATACGGAACACCCAGGAAGTTTTTTGCGTAGGCCAGAATGTTTTCTCCTGCCGTGGGTGCTGTTTCCTGCGGTGTTTCTGCGGGTGCGGCAGAAGAGGGGTTTATGCTTACATAGGAGCCGTGAATATAGCCGACTGTATTTCCGTACTGTACCTGGCACCAATTATTCTGATAGCCGAGGATAGAAACCGAGTCGCCATAGGAAAGTGAACCGATAATGGCGGCAGATGGTGCCCGACGCACATTCAAAACGCCGGCGGTAACAATACCGGTGTCTGCTGCAGCGGTTACAGATGTGAATAACACAGAAACGGTCAAGATGGCCGCAAAAATTCTCTTTTTCATAAAATGTCCTTTCTGAAAACGCGGATTTGGCAAAAATAGATATTTTTAAAACGCAGATAACAGTATAACACAAATATTTCATTTTGTCAAACTTTTTTAACAATTTAGCCAATTTATTCAAAAATAAAAATAGAGAAAATAAAAAGAAATCCCATTTTAAAGCGAAAAAACAGGAAATAACTTTAAAAATAAAAAAATAAAAATGTAATAATTTATATCTTGTATTTTTCTGAAATATTTGGTATTCTATTAAAATAGAACATAGTAAAGAGGTGCAAAATGACATATATTTTGGGTATAGAATCCTCCTGCGACGAAACAGCCGCCTCCGTTACGGTGGACGGGCGTCGCGTTTTGAGTGATATTATTTTCTCTCAGGCAGACATTCATAAAAAATACGGCGGTGTAGTACCGGAGATTGCATCGCGAAATCATATTCTGTCCGTTTCGCAAGTGATAGAGGAGGCGCTTTCTAAAGCGGGTATTAAAAAAGAAGAACTGGACGGCGTTGCTGTCACAGTGGAACCCGGACTCATCGGCGCCCTGTTGGTTGGGCTTTCCGCCGCGAAGGGCTTTGCCTATGCAATCGGTAAACCGCTGATACCCGTTCACCATTTGCACGGGCACATTGCGGCAAATTATATCGCGCACCCGGATTTGGAGCCGCCGTTTATCTGCCTGGTTGCTTCGGGCGGACATAGCCATGTAGTCGAGGTGACAGACTATAATCATTTTTCTGTACTGGGTGCGACACTGGATGATGCGGCAGGCGAGGCATTTGATAAGGTGGCGCGTGTGCTCGGGCTTGGATATCCGGGCGGGCCGATGGTGAGTCAATGTGCCGAGAAAGGGACGCCATCCATTTCATTCCCGCGCCCCATACAGGGCATGGACTTTAGTTTCAGCGGTGTAAAAACTGCAGTCATAAATTATGTGCACCATAAAGAACAGATGGGTGAGGCGGTATGTTTTGCGGATGTTGCCGCGTCCTTTGAGGCGGCGGTTGCAGACGTTTTAGTAACGGTGACGATGCGGGCATCACAGATGAAGAATATTCGAAAAGTTGCACTTTGCGGTGGTGTGGCGGCAAATCAGCACCTCAGAAAAGAAATGGCAGCAGCGTGTGCCGGGCAAGGGGTAGAGCTGTTTTTACCTCCACCCGCACTATGTACGGATAATGGTGCCATGATTTCCTGCGCGGGATATTATGCGTATAGAGCAGGCGCGCGTGCGCCACTGACGCAAAATGCGGCGGCGACGGGGAAACTTGTGGCGCATGAAATTCGCTAAAAAAGAAGGAACCTTCCTCGACACGACTGAAAAATCAGAGTATGCCGAAGGGATAGGTTCCTTTTTATATAAACAGCTATAGCTGTACTTTATACTATGAAATCAAAAAGAAAAAGGTGCGGAAAACATGGAAATTGTAAAAACCCCAAATTTACCAATAAACAGAGTATGCACAGCTGTTTCTGCTATACCGCTCCCAATCGAGAACTGTATTCCGACCGTAAGGATAGAAACACTGCCGGAAGGCATGGCATCCCATGCGGATTTACAACTATGTCATGTTGGGGAGAATGTTTTGGTGGCGGCGCCTGAGGTATATGCGTATTACGCGGAGAAACTAACCTCAAAGGGCTTTGAAATTCTATGCGGAAAAACGGAAATTGGGCGTACCTACCCGAGAGATGCTGCATATAATATAGCAAGAATCGGGAATGTTGCTTTTCATAATACGCACCATACAGACCCTATCATTACTGAAAGTTTTAAAAAAATGGGCATTCGCATGGTACATGTCAGGCAGGGCTATGCAAAATGCGCAATGGCACCCGTACGGGACAATGCGCTTATCACGGCAGATAGAGGCATCGCGCGCGCGGCGCGTGCGGAAAAGCTTGATGTTTTGGAAATTGTGCCCGGTCATATTTCACTTCCGGGATATCCATACGGATTTATAGGAGGTGCCGTAGTGCTATTGTCGGCCGATACGGCGTATATAACGGGAAGCCTTGCTCAGCACCCTTCCAAAATGGAAATATTTAATTTTTTTAAAAAATATGGGATAAAAATTGAAGAAGGTAGCATTCCTATACCTATGGATATAGGTTCTGTCATTCCGCTGCAAACAAAATAAAAAGGAGGCGAGTGCTTGCAGCATATGCTATCGGTAACAGGGAATATTTGCGCGGAGAAGCTACCCGCCGTCAACGGTGTGGAAATTGAACACGCAGATGGCGGCGTACAATTCACAGCTGCGTCCGCAGAGGATATGCAGCGCCTGAAACGGTCATTGGCGCTATCACTTGCAAATACCATTATAGAGGAATATGAAGGTCAATTCCTGGCGGAGTTTATCAACACAAAATATAAACATCTCGATACCTATGAAAAGCAAGAGGTATTGCGTGTGGCAACTTCCGAGATGGAAAATACTTCGCCGAAGCGGCGCGCACACTATATTGAAAATCGATTATATACCTTTTTATCTGCGTCGGATGTTTTATCAGTTGACGGGTTTGTGGCGTTTCGCCTTAAAGAGTACAGAGCACTTTTGAAACGTGCGGCGTCCCATGCAGCTACATGGTATGAAACGCGAAAGGAATATGAAGAATTTATTGCACTGCTTCAGTATTTTATCAGTCTGCAACCTGTCGGCACGCCGCTTTTACATGTCCTTTTCGGGGAGGACAACACATGCCGTTTATATAGTGCTGACGGCGAGGAGATTACGTTCGAGGATGCGGATGCGGCAGCAGAAATGTCACTCACAGTCGAGGAAACGCTTTTGAGTGCTTTAATTAGTATTGCCCCGCAGGAAGTGATTTTGCATCATGCGGCGGGACATGTGCGGTGGGAGATTATGGAGACAGTGTATAGACTCTTTCCAAAGCATGTGCATCTGTGCGAGAATTGCCAAATCTGTGCGTTTGAGAGAGAAAAATAAAAAATGTAGGTTTGTCAATGATGTGTTACAAAATTCCTCAAAAAATTTCTCCTGTTTCAAGAAAGGCGTGAATACATTCGTCAGGAGATCTCCAATTTAATGGACGGATAGGAAACTTGTTGTATATATAGTTACGTACCTTT
>JAZNUV010000029.1:0-19140 GCA_045592445.1 Clostridia bacterium
ATCGCTTGGATATCATAATTTAGGCCTGCCGTCATGGAGAATAAATGCCGAATGGTAATCGGGTTTTTTGCTTCGACCTTTTCTTTGCCGTCCTTTGCAACATACATTGTCTTAAATTCGGGAATAAAATCATACAAAGGGTCATCTAAAAGATATAATCCCTTTTCGTATAACTGTAATGCAGCAGTTACGGTAGAAAGCTTTGAACAAGAGTATATGTTTAATAATTCGTTGCCGAGCATCGGTGTCTTACTTTCAACATCCGAATAGCCAGAACTGTAGCGAAAAACCTCTTTGTTGTCCTTATATACAACGATGGAGTTGCCGGGGATACGCCAGGCAGTAAGTCGGTCCATGAAATTCTTTAAATTCTCAAAATTCATTTTAAACCCTCCAAAATTTCTTCTATCTTTATACTATGCCCAAGCGGCAAAGGCGTTTGACATGTATAAACTCTCTTATCCAGGGATTCAATTTTACATGCGGTAATCTTTCCGTTTTCCCATTCTGCAGAAACTGTATAGCCACCCCGTGCACGAAGACCGCGGAAATTACCTTTCTTGCTCCATGAATCAGGCAACGCAGGCAAGAGTGTGATTTCACCATTTATACTTTGCAAAAGCATCTCAGCAATGCCTGCCGTAAGACCATAGTTTCCGTCAATCTGAAATGGAGGATGACAGTCAAAGAGATTATCATAAATGAGGCTATCCACCATTTTCTTAAGATTTTCTGCGCAATCGTTGCCGCGATAAAGGCGTGCAAACAGGCATACAATCCAGCTGCCGCTCCATCCTGTATGACCGCCGCCGTGCATAAGGCGTGTTTCCAATGTCTTTTCAGCGGCGCGGTAAAATGCGGGTGTATGTTTGTTGATTATATCTGACGGATACAACGCATAAAGGTGCGAAATATGTCTGTGCCCGAGTTCGGTCTCGGCAAAGGGCTTGTACCATTCCAAGAGGCGTCCGTCCGCTCCGATTTGAAGGGGATACAGTTTCGGATAAACTTCACGCACTTTTTTTGTGACTGCGTCCTCGTCACCAAGTATATCAGCCATTTCCATAACATGCAAAAAGAGTTCTCTTATAATGCTCATGTCCATCGTAGAGCCTCTGGAGATGTAACATATTTCTCCGCGTTCATTATAGAATCTATTTTCGGGAGAGATGGAAGGCGCGGTGAGATAATATCCGTTTTCATCCTGCATCATGAAGTCTAAGAAGAATGCGGCAGATTTTTTGGATATTGGAAATGCCTTTTCGCGTAGAAAGTCTACATCTTTTGTAAACTGGTAATGTTCCCAAAGATGCTGACAAAACCAACCGCCTGCCATTGGCCAGATTGCGTAAGGGTGGGCAAGCGGAATTGCATGTTTCCAAAGGTCGGTGTTATGATTGACGCAAAAACCGCCGCAACCAAAATGTTCCTTTGCAGCCTTTTCGCCCGTAATGCTAAGGTCTTCAATCATATCCATAAGCGGGATGTGGCATTCGGAAAGATTTGTGACCTCAGCTGCCCAGTAATTCATTTGTGTATTGATATTTGTCGTATAGCCGCCTTGCCACTGTTGCCTGAAAATACCACTCCAGATTCCAAACAGAGGCGTTGCTTCAGTGCCTTCGCGTGAGCCTGCGAGCAAAAGATATTTACCAAAGTTAAATAACAGGGAATAAATGCCGTTGTCATCAGCGCCGCCTTTAAACGCACGAAGTCTTTCGTCGGTCAGCATATGATCCTTGTCATCGTGATTAAGGTTAATTTCACTTCTATTAAAGAGTGCGCAATAGTCATTTAGGTGTGCGGCCAAAACAGCATCGTAGCCATCTTGAACGGCTTTGTTTAAAACGCTTTCACAGTCAATTACGCCGCCTGGCTCTTTGTCAAAACCATTGTAATCTGTTTTGATACTGATGTAAAAAACAACCTCGTCCGTATTTTCGATTACAATACCACCATTATTAAAACGAAGAATCCCGCTGTTTGAAACTGCTTTTATGCCCATTTTGAAGGAAATACTTTTTCCTTCGTCATACCAATGATATTCGTCGGAAAGGTTTAAGGCAGGCAACATGCGCGACGGAGCCGTACCTTCCATATACATTATGCCGTTCTCTTCGTATACGCGATGTTTAACATCACTTTCAAGCCCGATGCTAAGACGAATATTTTTGCCATCGAGAAGAGAACCGACGGTTTTATCACTCAAATCACTGATTTTCAGAACCATTACGTCATGCGGCTTTGAAATGAACATCGTGCGATGAAAATGTGGATTCCATTCCGTCTGCCGCCAGGAATTTCTCGTATAATCAATATCTAAAATTGCCGTTTCAAGAGAAAGGCTGCGATTGTAATTTTCGTATATCCCGCCCACTTCTCCAAAACGAATATGCATGTATCCAATAGGGAGGTAGCTTTCTGCAGGGGAACCGATAAGCGGCCACATGGCTTCCTCTGCCTCAACATATTTTTCCGCTTTAAGCAGCTCTCTTACACGTGCCCAATCTTCTTCTTTTTTCGGCACAACCTTATTTTGAAGACAACCACTCCAGAATGTATCATGATTAAACTGTATAATTTCGTGGTCAACGCCACCGTATACCATGGCACCGATTTGCCCGTTGCCTAAAGGGAGAGCTTCTTCCCAGACGGTTGCGGGTTTATGATAGCGTAATAAGGTGTTTTTCATAGTAACCCTCCAAATTTAGCTACTGTAATGAAAAGAAGCATCAACGAAAGTTGATGCTTCTTCTGGTGCGGATAAGAGGACTTGAACCTCCATGAAATTGCTTTCACATGGACCTGAACCATGCGCGTCTGCCAATTCCGCCATATCCGCATAGGTGGTGGAGACAACTGGAATCGAACCAGTGACCCCTTGCATGTCAAGCAAGTACTCTAACCAGCTGAGCTATGCCTCCGTAATTGAACAAATGCTATTATAACATAATTAATTTACCAATGCAAGACTTTTTAAAAAAAATTATAAAATTTTAAGAAAAGAGTTGACTTTTTTACATTAGTGTGCTAAAGTAATAAAGTGAACAATGAATATGAGGTGTGTAAAATGGAAATGTTTAATTTGAAAAATGAGGAAAAAGCAGTTTTAGAGCTGAGGTCACTCTATAAAAAATACGGATATATGCAGTACAAAATGAGTAAATTTGAGGAATATGACCTGTATGTCCGTAACAAAGATTTTCTGGTTTCGGATCATATCATTACATTCAATGATACAAACGGAAAGCTGATGGCATTGAAGCCTGATGTCACCTTGTCCATCATCAAAAAAAGCGGTGACCAAAAGGGCGGGGTGGAGAAATACTATTATAATGAAAATGTATACCGTGTTTCGGGTAGCACGAAAGCCTTTAAAGAAATTATGCAGACAGGGCTTGAGTGTATTGGTGAAATTGATGCATACAATATTTGTGAAACAGTTCTTTTGGCAGTCAAAAGCCTTGCAAGCATTTCTGAAAAATACATTCTTGATATTTCACAGATGGATATAATTGAAGCACTTTTGGAGGAGCTTTCGCTTTCTGCCGAGAGCGTGGCCGCGGTTCGGAAATGCATCGGCGAGAAAAATTTGCACGAGTTGACTTCAATTTGTGCAGCAGAAAATGCGGATGCTGAAAAAATTAAAAATTTAGCGGAAATTGTGTCTATGTACGGTACACCGCAAACGGTTTTGCCACGCCTTCGCGCACTCGTTCAAAACGAAAAAGCGATTCGCGCCGCGGCAGAATTAGAAGAAATTTCGACATATTTGCAAAAAAATGGGCTTGGAGAGAATATAAGGATTGACTTTTCGGTCGTACATGATATAAAATATTATAATGGGATTGTTTTTAAAGGCTTTGTGGAAGGCATCCCCGGTGGCATTTTGTCGGGTGGGCAGTACAACAACCTGATGCGTAAAATGGGTAAGAAGTCTGGGGCTATCGGTTTTGCTGTATATTTAGATATGCTCCAAAGACTGCAAAAGACGGAGCCTTTATACGATGTGGATGTTCTTTTATTATACGAAAAAGATACAGATGTGCAGGCTGTCAGCGATGCAGTAAAGCTTTTGACCGATACGGGCAAAAGTGTGTCGGTGCAAAGACAGGTATCTGAAAAAATAAGATACAAACAACTTTTACGTCTGCATGAAAGGGGGCTTGAAATTCTTGAAAACAATGCTTAATATTGCACTTCCTAAAGGTCGCCTCGGTGAGAAAGTGTATGATATGTTTGAAAAGGCGGGCTTTTCATGTCCGTCCATTCGGGAAAATAACAGAAAACTGATTTTTGAGAATAAGGAAGTCGGTGTTCGCTACTTTTGGGTAAAGCCATCGGATGTTGCAATTTATGTAGAACGCGGTGCAGCAGATATTGGTGTCGCGGGGAAGGATATTTTGCTCGAATATATGCCGGATGTGTATGAACTTTTGGATTTAAACATCGGCAAGTGTAAGATGGCAGTTGCGGCAAAAACGGACTTTCATGATAGCCTTGATACTACACTACGCGTTGCCACTAAGTTTTCCAATATTGCCCGTACCTTTTATGCGGCACAAGGCAGGGAAATTGATATTATTCATTTAAATGGTTCTATTGAAATTGCTCCCATATTAGGATTATCCGATGTCATTGTAGATATCGTGGAAACGGGAACAACACTGAAGGAAAATCAGCTTGCCGTTATCGACACAATTGTGCCCATAAGTGCACGCCTGATTGCGAATAAAACAAGCTATAAATTTAAAAATGAAAAAATACAGGAAATTACAAATGCGCTGAATGCGCAAACGGAGGGAAAAGCATGATACGTATTTTGAAGTATGATGCGGTAAATACAACGGAAATATTTGCGAGAAAATTGCCCGAAATGGATGTGGCGGGGGTTGTATCGGAGATTATAGAAACTGTTCGGCGGGAAGGTGATCGTGCTTTATTCGCATATTGCCAAAAGTTTGACCACGCCACGCTCACATCGCTTGAAGTTACTGCAGCGGAAATAGATGCGGCGTATAAAAGCGTTTCGCCAAAATTCTTGACTATATTGGAAAAGGCAGCAAAGAACATATATGCGTTTCATGAAAATCAAAAGCGCACGAGTTTTCTTTTGAATCAAGAAAACGGTGTTGTTATGGGTCAAAAAGTGATTCCGATTGACAGGGCAGGTATTTATGTACCGGGCGGTACGGCGTCTTATCCGTCTACTGTATTGATGGATGCAATCCCCGCAAAAATTGCAGGATGCCGCGAAATTATTATGGTATCTCCGCCGAATGAGAAGGGTGAAATTGCGCCCGTAATTCTTGTGGCGGCTAAAATTGCAGGAGTTGATCGTATTTTTAAGGTAGGCGGGGCACAAGCGATTGCGGCACTTGCATACGGTACAGAGAGCATCCCGCGTGCAGATAAAATTGTCGGGCCGGGGAATGCGTTTGTTGCTGAGGCGAAAAAGCAGGTATATGGCGCAGTGTCGATTGACATGATTGCGGGCCCGAGTGAAATTCTGATTATTGCAGATGAAGAGAGTAATCCTGCGCATGTTGCGGCAGACATGCTATCGCAGGCGGAGCATGACAAAATGGCGAGCGCAGTTTTAATTACAACGAGTGCAGATTTGGCGAAGAAGGTGCAGGAAGAACTTGAGATACAGCTTGCGCGTTTGCCACGGTGCGAAATTGCTCGCGCATCCATTGAAAACAACGGGAAAATTATTGTGGTGGATTCCATCCAAACTGCAATCGATGTCTCCAATGCTTTAGCACCCGAGCATCTTGAGGTATGTGTTGAAAATCCGTTTGATTATCTCAATGAAATCCGTCATGCAGGCTCGGTCTTTTTAGGCAGAAATTGCCCTGAGGCACTTGGAGATTATATGGCGGGCCCCAATCATACGTTGCCAACGAGTGGGACGGCACGTTTTTCAAGTCCGCTTTCGGTAGATGATTTTGTAAAAAAGATGCAGTATACCTACTATACAAAGGATGCGCTTAATGCAATCGGCGACGAAATTGCATTATTTGCGGAGCAGGAAGGGCTTGGAGCTCACGCACAAAGTGTGCGCGTCCGCATGGAGGAGTAAATTATGGAAACATTTGTATGTCCAAAGTTTCGCGAGCTCACGCCCTATACGCCGGGTGAACAACCAAAGGAGCAGAGGTTCATAAAACTGAATACAAATGAATCCCCGTATCCGCCGTCGAAAAAAGCAATGGCGTATGCGGCAAAGGCGGCAAAAAAGTTGCAGCTTTATCCCGACCCTACATATAAGGAACTGACTGAAAAACTTGCACAAACGCTTGGCGTCTCGCCTGATGAGGTTCTTCTTACAAACGGCTCGGATGAGATTTTGCTTTTTGCAACCATGGCATATTGTGACGAAGATACCCCTGCGGTCTTTCCGGATATAACGTACGGCTTTTATAAAGTTTTTGCAAAGTTACAATGCGTGCCGACAAAGATTATACCGCTACGAGAGGATTTTTCAATTCTGCCCGAGGACTATTATAGTGCAGGTGGTACAATCTTTCTGGCAAATCCAAATGCGCCGACGGGTCTTAGATTAAGCCTTGCTGAAATTGAGGAAATCATTCAACAGAATCCAAAATCCATGGTGATAGTAGACGAAGCATATGTAGATTTTGGAAATGAAAGCGCGATACCGCTTATCCATAAATATGAAAATGTGTTGGTTACACAAACATTTTCAAAATCTCGTTCAATGGCAGGCGCAAGACTCGGCTTTGGCGTGGGATGTAAAGCACGTATTAGAGAGCTGAATACCATAAAGTATGCGACCAATCCCTATAACGTCAACCGCATGACAGCGGCGGCGGGACTTGGCGTTTTGCAAGACGTGGCTTACACAAAAAAGAATTGTGCGGAAATTATAAAAACACGAACATTTACGGAAACGCAGCTTCGTCAGCTCGGCTTTGTTCTACATCCTTCAAACGCAAACTTTGTATTTGTAAAGCATCCGACGATAGACGGCAGTGTTTTGTACCAGAAACTAAAGGAAAAAGGAATTTTGGTACGGCATTTTGATGGGGACAGAATCAAAGACTATAATCGCATCACCATTGGTACAAAAAAAGAGATGGAAATTCTTTGTTGTGCTATAAAAGAGATTTTGGAGGAACTGGTATGAGAAAAGCAGAAATTATAAGAAAAACCGCGGAAACAGATATTCGTTTATCCATTTGTATTGATGGCAGCGGAAAGTGCAATATAAACAGCGGATGCGGATTTTTGGACCACATGCTGACTCTTTTTGCAAAGCATGGTCGTTTTGATTTGGAGATAGCATGCACAGGTGACACGATGGTAGATGACCACCACACGGTTGAGGACATCGGCATTTGCCTCGGGCAAGCTTTCTGTGAAGCACTTGGGGATAAGAAAGGTGTAGTCCGCTACGGAAACATGGTGCTGCCTATGGATGAAGCACTGATTTTGTCCGCAGTCGACCTTTCCGGAAGAGGTTATCTTGCCTTTGGATTAGATATTCCGACAGAAAAGGTCGGAACGTTTGATACAGAGCTTGTAGAGGAATTTTGGCTTGCGTTTGTCCGCACGTCTGCCATCACAATGCACATAACACAGATGGCGGGCAGGAATGCACACCATATTATTGAAGGGGCATTCAAATCCGTAGCGCGCAGCCTTCGTGCGGCAGTCAGCATAGATGGGGCGTTTGCGACGGAAATTCCTTCCACAAAAGGAGTACTGTAATGGTAGCAATTGTAGACTATGGTGTCGGGAACCTGTTTTCGCTTAAAAGCTCTCTTGAAGCGATCGGGGCAACTTCGGTTGTCACAGGTGATGCGGAAGAGATTAAAAAAGCGGATAAAATAATTTTGCCCGGTGTGGGTGCATTTGGTGATGCAATCGAAAAACTGCGTGAGACAGGTCTGGACACCGTAATTATAGAAGAAGCCGCGGCAGGGAAGCCCGTTATGGGCATATGCCTTGGTATGCAACTTTTATTTTCGGAAAGTCATGAATATGGCATACATAAAGGCTTAGATCTGATTCCGGGTACGATTTTACCGATAGACAATATCATTCCAAAAGATTACAAAGTGCCGCATATTGGGTGGAATGCACTTCAAATAAAGAAGAACGAATTGCTTCGTTTTTTAAAAGACGGAGATTTTGTGTATTTTGTGCATTCCTATTATGCTGAGACTGACGCCGAATATGTGATAGCTACGGCAGAGTACGGCGCGCCCATCACGGCGGCGGTAGCATGCAAAAACGTGTACGGTTGTCAGTTCCATCCTGAAAAAAGTGGGAATGTCGGACTTTCAATCTTGCGTGCATTTTGTGAGGAGGTGTAAACATGTATATTTTTCCCGCAATTGATTTATATGAGGGGAAGGCGGTACGCCTCCTGCATGGTGATTATGAAAAAATGACCGTTTATAGCGATAACCCATCGGAATTTGCAGCGGATTTTGAAGCGCAGGGCGCCAAGCATATTCATATCGTAGACCTTGCAGGTGCAAAAACGGGAGAAACGCCGAATTTAGAGATTGTGAAAAGCATTGTACACCGCACAAATCTTTTTGCGGAGGTCGGCGGCGGCATACGCAGTATGGAGACTATAAAAAAATATGTGGATAGCGGTGTCGGACGTGTTATTCTGGGTACGGCAGCGGTGAAAGACCCTGCTTTTTTAGAGGAAGCACTATATCAGTACAAGGATAAAATTGCGGTTGGTGTGGATATTAAGGACGGCAAAGTGTCCGTAAATGGTTGGACAGAAAAGTCAGAATTTCCTACAATGGATTTTTGTGAAAAAATGCAGACTTTAGGTGTTTCGACACTGATTTGCACAGACATTTCGCGTGATGGCGCGATGCGCGGCACAAATTTGGATCTATATAAAGAACTTTCACAACGCTTTTCTATGCAGATCATTGCCTCGGGTGGCGTATCGTCCTTAGACGATATAAAAGCACTCGCAGAAATGAATCTTTATGGTGCAATTGTCGGCAAAGCATATTACGAGAAGGCGTTTTCTATACGAGAAGCGGTCGAGGTGGCAGAATGATTACAAAGAGAATTATCCCGTGCTTAGACGTGCGAGATGGCAGAGTGGTAAAGGGCGTAAATTTTGAAGGCATTTCCGATGTTTCCTGCCCGATAGAATTGGCAAGGCAGTATAGCGAAAATGGTGCGGATGAGCTGGTTTTTTATGATATTACCGCGTCTTTCGAGGGGCGTGCCATCTTTACAAATATTTTGCGTGAAGTTGCCAAAACAATTTTTATTCCGCTTACGGTCGGGGGCGGCATCAATACAGTTTCGGATTTTGACCGCGTTTTAAAATGCGGTGCAGATAAAGTCAGCGTCAATTCAGGCGCTATAAAGAATCCCACGCTTATCTATGAGGCGGCAAAACGCTATGGCAACCAATGTGTAGTTATTTCCGCAGATGTAAAACGTGTGGACGGCGTGTTTCGCGTTTTTGCGAAAGGTGGGCGCGAAAATACAGGAATGGAAGCTGTGGAATGGATTAAAAAGTGTGTTGATCTCGGCGCGGGTGAGGTTGTTTTAAATTCGATTGATACGGACGGCGTGAAAAACGGCTTTGATTTAGAAATGCTTGCAGCGGTCTGTGATGCTGTACAAGTACCTGTAATTGCCTCAGGTGGTGCGGGATCCGTTCAGGATTTCATAACGCTTTTCGAAAAAGTGCCGAAGGTGGATGCAGGGCTTGCGGCTTCCGTCTTTCACTTTAACACGGTACCCATTCCGAAACTAAAAAAAGAACTTTCTGCACACGGCATACCGATGCGGTTATAAAAAGAAAGGAGATACAAAAATGTTTGATATAGATAGCTTAAAATTTGATGAGAGAGGTCTTATCCCCGCAGTTGTTGTTGATTCGGAAACCAAAAAAGTATTAACAGTTGCCTATATGAACCGCGAGAGCCTCGAAATTTCTGTTAAAGAGGAAAGGACGTGCTTTTGGAGCCGTTCAAGGCAAGAACTTTGGAGGAAGGGTGAAACCAGCGGCAACTGCCAACATATTGTTTCCATAACGGCGGACTGCGACAAGGATGCACTTGTGGTGGTGGTCGATAAGGAAGGACCCGCCTGCCATACGGGTGAGGACAGTTGTTTTTATAACAAGGTTTGGGAAAGCGAAACAAGGTCTCAATTTTCCCTTGAGGGCCTTGCGGAACTTTTAGAGGGCAGAAAACGCGATTTGCCTGAGGGCTCCTACACCACATATCTATTCCAAAAGGGTATAGATAAAATTCTGAAAAAAGTGGGAGAGGAATCAACAGAGGTCATTATTGCTGCAAAAGCAGATGATAAAAAAGAAACGGTTTATGAGATTGCAGATCTTGCATATCATGTGATGGTATTGATGACAGAAATGGGCATATCCGTTTCCGATATTCAAAAGGAGCTTGCTTCAAGACATGTAATAGACCATAAGGTAAAGCAGGAGAAAATGACGAAATGATATTAGAGGATTTGCACGTCCATACGTCGTATTGTGACGGTTTGGCATTGCCTGAAGAAATGGTTCGCGCTGCAATAGAACTCGGTATGAAAAAAATCGGTTTTTCTGTGCATTCTTATACATTTTTTGATGAAAGCTACTGCGTTTTACAAAATAAGCAGGAAAGCTATAAGGCAGACATACTGAATTTGAAGGAAAAATATAAAGATAAAATTAAAATTTTATGTGGCGTAGAACAGGATTTTTACAGTGATGCATCCACAGCAGGGTTTGACTATGTAATCGGCAGCGTACACTATGTAAAAGCGGGGGACATGTTTTATGCGGTCGATGACTCCAGCGTAGATTTTGCTGCGAACTGTGAAAAAGCCTTTAGCGGTGATTTCTATGCTTTCGCAAAGGCGTACTTTCAAAATGTATCATTGGTAGTGGAGAAAACAAACGCCAATATTATCGGGCATTTTGACTTGATTTCAAAGTTTAATCAGGACGGGCAGTTTTTCGATGAAAACAATGCGCGCTATTTAAAACCTGCATTTTCCGCACTCGATAGACTTTTAAAAACGGGCAAACCATTTGAAGTCAATACGGGTGCGATGGCGCGCGGTTATAAAAATGAGCCGTACCCGAATGCGACGTTTCTGCGCGAAATTCAAAAACGGGGTGGAAATGTCATCTTGTCAAGCGATAGTCATAGCCCCGATACACTCTGTTATCGTTTCCGCGAAACGGAAATATATTTAAACGAAATGGGAATCAAATTATAAAAAAGACTCTTCGCCCAAAGAACAGGGAAAGAGATAATAAGATAGAGCATATTGGAGACCTCTTTGGAATTGACTAAAGGGTTTTCTCTCCAATATGCTCTTTTTTTGTTTCATTATCCTCGCAGACGTCAACCTATTGTAACAGATAAGAAAGAATATTTGCAGTGTTTTCTATATCTTTTAAATCCACAGTTTCGCCCATTGTTCCGATATGGCGTGTCGGAATGCCGAGACCGACGCTTTTTATGCCACCGAAGGCTTTCTGCACGGACCCGCCAACGCCGCGGCGCAAACTCACCTCACGCGTGGTTTTAAAGGGTGTGCTTTCAATTATTTCCATCGCAGCGGGAGCGGAAAGCATAGATGCGTCTTTTACGCGAAGGGCTGTACCGTCACCGAGCGAGAGAAAAACAGTTTTTTCTGCGGGTGCGTCATTGGCAGCACTGACCTCAACCGATACCAGTAATTCCGCATTTATATTTTGCATAAAGGCAGGAGAAAACTGGCGAATACAGGTTTTGGTGCCGAACACAAAATATGCATCTCTTTTTGTGTCGGATAAGGCGGCGGATAAAAGCGCGCACATAGCGGCGTATTGCCCCATTGCAAAGCCTGAAAAGCGATCTGCGTCAATTTCAGTGCAGGAAGGGCAGGGGACAAGTCGTGTGCCGACAGGAAGAGATACGCTGCCTGCATCCGCATATTGCCCGGCATCGTCCTTTCCAATGACGGCATACTGCCCATCTGTTGTCACGGTAACGGTCCCGTCCGGCACAGAGAAATCATCAGACGCCATAATACGCGAAAAGCCTTTATCAGGCGCAGTTACGAAAAGGCAGGGCGTGTCCATGGCGGCTAAAAAAAGAATGGAAGTGCCTTCTCCTTTTTTGTGTGCCAATAATGTACCGTGTGCATCCTGACGGCAATCGAGAAATTGTAATTTATTCTGTAAAAGAGAGAACATTGCACAAGAATCGCCCGCGGGGGATTTTGTCATTGCAAGTGTTTTTAAGAGGCTTTTCATAGTCTATCTCCTTATGAGGGATGGGGCAGAGGTACGAAGCCACGCATCCAAAAGTTTCCATGTATTTTCGTAGTCATCCAAACAGAGTACTGAGGAAGGGGAATGCAGATTACGGCAGGGCAACGCCAAAATCGCAGTCGGAATGCCTTCGACTGCGCGGGAAATAACACCTGCGTCTGTGCCACCGCGTCCTGAACGTTTTCGCTGATATGGAATATTGTGCGTTTGCGCCGTAAGCACGAGGGAGGAAACCAAGTATTTATCCGGCGTAGACGTCCGATCCATAAACGGCAATGCGATACCCTTGCCTAAGGTTGTTACAAAATCCTGCGGTTCGGTCGGAAATATATCCGAGCAGAAGGTTGACTCTAAAATAACGGCATATTCGGGCCTGAAGAACTCGGCGGCAGCTTGTGCACCGCGTGTGCCGACCTCTTCTTGTGCGGTAAAGGCGCAACATATATGCGCGTCATATTTTTCATGTAAAAGACGAATCATCAAGGCACATCCCGCGCGGTCATCAATCGCTTTTGCTTCAACAAGATTATCGCCGAATTGTGTAAAATTCGGCGGAAAAACAGCAAAATCACCAAGTGAAACGACCGAAAGTGCTTCCTCGCGGTTTGCTGCACCGATGTCGATATACATATCCTCGGGTAAAACGGCAGATTTTCGTGCCTCTTTCTTTTGCAGATGTACGGCACATACACCGACAATACCGGGAATTTTCTTCTCACCGATATATACTTTTTTACCGAGAAGAACATCTGTATTGATGCCGCCGACAATCTTAAACTGCAAAAACCCGTTTTCATCAACACCTGAGATTAAAAGACCCACCTCATCCATGTGTGCGGCAAACAAAATTTTAGGTCCATTTCCGCGTTTTTCACAGAGTAGATTACCCATTATGTCCACATGTGTCTCACAGTCCGGAAGAGACGCGGCAATCAGTGCACGCACTTCTTCTTCATGGCCGGAAACACCAGAGGCATCACATAAGTTTTTTAAAAGCATCATAGTTCATCCCCTCCGAAAGCTCTCAAAAAGGCGCAAAGGAGCGCAGCTGTTTTCTCTGCATCCGTAACATCAAGCACTTCGTAGCCGCTATGCATATACCGAAGCGGCAATGATAAAAGACCTGTGTATATACCGCGGCGTACAACCTGCACCGCCCACGCGTCTGTACCCGTATCGCCGCTGTCAACATCAATTTGATAGGGTATATCATTTGCCTTGGCTGCACGTATCAGGGCATTTGAAACACATTTTTGTACATTTGGGCCGACTGTGATAACAGGTCCACCACCCATCGTGAAGGTGTTTCGATTTGCATCCGGCGTTTTGCCATGGCAAACATCAATACAGATTGCTGCATATGGATTTACAGTATAGGCCGCAACGCCTGCGCCGCGCAGGCCGACTTCTTCCTGCGTTGAAGCGACAGCAACAACATTTACAGGTAGCACTTCTTTGGAAAGTGTTTTCATTACACTCGCTAAAACTGCAAGCCCTGCACGGTCATCCATTGCAGAGGCAGCAACCATATGTGCCTGTAGATTCGTAAATTCTGTTTCAAATTCTGCAACATCTCCAACACGGACTATATCAGACAGCTTTTCGCGTGATAAGCCTGTATCAATACAAAGTGTTTCCATTTCAGGGGCCTTGTCACTATGCGCAATATGCGGTGGAATTGCACAAATAACGCCGTGCAGAACACGGCGCCCGAATATACGGACACTCGTCGCAGGCAATAGTTTTGTATCAAAACCGCCTATCGGTGTTACGAGTAAAAATCCGTCTTTTGTGATATGACGAACCATCAGCCCGATTTTGTCGGTGTGTGCCTCAATCATAATGGTTTTTTTGTTTTTGTCAAAACCGCGCCCCAGCGCGATAACATTGCCCAAAGCGTCACGATGAATTTCTTCACAGTATGGTGTGAGAAGGGCAGAAAAGATATCCGCCGCGCCTTCTTCGTGCCCGGAAACACCGGGGGCAATGCTTAAAGTTTCAAGTAATGTCCTCATAGGTTTTTAACCAATTCCTTATAGCGTTTTCCGCGCTCTTCAAAGTTTTTAAACATATCAAAGCTTGCACACGCAGGGGAGAGCATAACAACGTCACCTGCTTCGGCGCCCATATACGCTTCCTTTACCGCTGCATCCAAAGTGGGATGTATAGATATCGGCATGGTCTTTTTTCCTTCATACGCACGTACGACCGCTTCTTTAATTTTGGATGCGGTTGCACCCACAAGATACAAGCGTTTTACGCGTTCTTTAATATCATATCCCAATTCGTCAAACGGTATACGTTTGTCATAACCGCCTGCAATCAGAATGATTTTCTGCTCAAAAGAATAGAGACCTGCACGTGTACGGGTGGGGCTTGAGGCAATCGAGTCATTATAAAACCGAACGCCGTCCACCTCGCGTACATATTCAATACGATGCTCAACACCTGCAAAGCTTTTGGCAAGCTTACGAATCGTTGTCGGCTTTACAAGTTTATGCACAGCGGCAATAGCGGCCATATAATTTTCTACGTTGTGCATACCGGGTAAAATGATGTCGGATGTATCGACAATCATGGTATCATCCAGATAGATTTTATCATCCTTTATTGAAACATTGGCACCCTCTGTCTTTCGACCGAAGGTAATGACATTTCCGCACGCCTCAGAAGCGAAATCGGCAGTAATATCATTGTCGGCATTTATGATGAGCTTGCCTGTTTTCGTCTGATGTGCGAATATGTTTTTCTTTGCGGCAATATATTCGTCCATGGATTTATGTATATCCAAATGATTCGGGGACATATTGGTCACAACTGCAATATGGGGGCTTTTTTTCATGGTTTGTAATTGGAAACTTGACAGCTCAACAACCACATATTGCCCCTTTTCAATGGATTCAATTTTCGGCAAGAGGGGTGTGCCGATATTCCCACCAAGATATACGGAAAAGCCTTCCCGTTTTAAAAGATTATATATTAAGGTGGCGGTGGTAGATTTACCATCGCTGCCGGTGACGCCTATAATTTTACAGGGGCACAAATCAAAGAAAAGTTCCATTTCGCTTGTAATTTTTGCACCGCGTTTTTTTGCAGCCAGGATTTGCGGCAAATCAGGGCGCATGCCGGGCGTGCGAACCAAAAGATCACAATCCAAGTTGTCCAAATATTTTTCGCCAAGGCTGAATTTAGCACCCATACGCATTAAGGAAACAAGCTCGGGTGTCAGGTCATCATTTTTATCGCAGGCTGTTACAATAGCACCGTAGGAAAGGAGCATTTGAATCAGCGGCTTGTTGCTGATGCCAATACCAAGCACTACGACTCTTTTCCCTTTAATATTCTGTTTGAAAGCTTCAAGCTTTGCGTTCATGTTTTTTCACCTCTTATAACATTATCTTATATAAGTGACGGATTGTCAATCCCAAAAACGAAAATTTACAAGTCATTTGCTGAGTTTTTATTAAAAATTGCATAAAATAAAGTGTTAAAATCAAAACCTTTTATAATATATCAGAAAAAAATGAATTTGTAAAGTCTTTTTTATAGAGAAATATAGAGTGCAGGATTTTGTGTTTCTCCGTTTTTTCGGATTTCAAAATGCAAATGTGGGCCTGTGCTGTTGCCTGTACTGCCAACGGCACCGATAACCTCTCCTTTTTGCACGCTTTTTCCATAGGGTACATAGAGCTTGCTGCAATGGGCATAATAGGTATGAAAGCCATTTTGATGGTCCAAAATAATCAAATTTCCAAAGCCATCCACTGCACCGCTGTGTGAAACAATACCTGCATCAGCAGCAAGAATATCCGTGCCGCTTTCTGCGGCGAAATCAATACCGCCGTGCATTCTGCCCCAACGCTGCCCGTAATCGGAACTGACTGAAATTACGGGAAGAGGATACGTGAACGTGCCTGTGCCGACACCCGGCAAAGGAGATTTTGTGCCGACTGCCATGACACGAGCAATGGGTTCAGAAGTCATACATTCAGAAATAACTTCCTCATGCTGTACTTCGTTGTTTATCGTTGTGACTTTTATAATTCGTTGCATACTGCCGTCACATCCGTTTGCTGTAATTTTGGTTTCGTTTTTAAAAAGAGAAGCATCCTCGACAGTTTCCTCAGAAAAGGGAATCGTAGTATTTTCTATGCGATAGGAAATTTCAAGTCCCAAATTTGCGCGAGCCGTCCCCAGTAAAGCATGAATGTCTGAAGCGGGTTTTTCTTTTGTAAAACAAGGAAAAACAGATGTAGAGAGCGTTTTGTCGTGAAAATCCGCTTGCAGCTTTTCCACCACGCTAACACCATCGCGATACTGAGGTATAAAACCGATAGTACGGCCATTTACAATGACGCAATATTGTATCTGTATCTTTGCTGCAAGCGCTATCAATACTGCACATATTAAAAGTAAAAAGAAAACAAAAGTTTTTTTAACAAACAAGATTTACCACCCCATCCAATATTTTACAGTAGAAAAAAACGACTGTCAAAAGAAAAGATTGGTGAAAATACAGTTTCTTTTGTTTTTTTAGAAAAAATATGTAGACAAAAATAAAAAAGTGATATATAATGATAGAATAGACAAGTGAGGTGAATAAAATGGAAGCGAAGGACAAGGCAATTCAGATAGCAAAACAATTATACGATAAGAAAGCGTCGGATATTGAAGTGCTTGATATAAGCGGGATTACCATTGTTGCAGATTATTTTGTAATCTGCACAGGCTCGTCCTCTTTGCAAGTACAAGCACTTGCGAATACGATTTTAGACACAATGGAAGAAAACGGTGAAAAAGCGCTCAGAACCGAAGGCATGCGGGATGCGGGCTGGGTTTTAATTGATTACGGAAACGTAGTCGTGCATATTTTTAAACAGGAAATACGTGAATTTTATGGACTTGAACGGCTTTGGGGCGATGCCAATCGCATTGAAGTTACATTTTCGGAATAGGAGTGTATGGCGTGGAATACAAATTCAGGGATATTGAGAAAAAATGGCAGAAGTATTGGTATGAAAATGAAACCTTTCGTGCGGAAAACAATTCGGATAAGCCGAAGTTTTTCGCTTTGGTAGAGTTTCCGTATCCTTCGGGACAGGGTCTTCATGTCGGGCATCCGCGCAGTTACACGGCGCTTGACATTGTGGCAAGAAAGAGAAGACTCGATGGCTATAATGTTTTATATCCGATGGGCTGGGATGCCTTCGGTTTGCCGACGGAAAATTATGCGATAAAAAACAATGTGCATCCGCGCGTTGTTACAGAAAAGAATATTGCAAACTTCAAACGCCAGCTGCAAAGCATCGGTTTTTCCTTTGACTGGTCGCGTGAGGTAAATACAACAGACCCTGCGTATTATAAATGGACGCAATGGATTTTCTTAAAGCTATTTGAAAAAGGTCTTGCGTATAAGCGTGAGATGCCGATAAACTGGTGTACATCCTGTAAAGTTGGTCTTGCAAACGAAGAGGTTGTCGGTGGAAAATGTGAGCGTTGCGGGGGCGAGGTTGTACAAAAACGTAAAAGTCAATGGATGCTCAAGATTACAGAATATGCGCAACGCCTTATTGATGATATTGCTGATTTAGATTATATCGACAAGGTTAAGCTGCAACAGATAAATTGGATTGGGCGTTCTGAGGGTGCAGAGGTTGATTTTAAGTTATCAGTCGGTGACAAAAAGGTTCGTGTATTTACAACGCGTCCGGATACGTTGTTTGGGGCAACTTATATGGTATTGTCACCTGAACATCCGTATATTGATGAACTGAAAGCACATATTACAAATTATGATAAAATAGAGGCATACCGTGCAGAGGCGGCGAGAAAGTCCGAATTTGAGCGCACGGAGCTCAGCAAGGATAAAACCGGTGTACAGATTGAAGGTGTTCTGGCACAAAATCCCGTAACCGGTAAGGAAATTCCGATTTGGATTTCCGATTATGTACTTATGACGTATGGTACAGGTGCCATTATGGCAGTACCGGCACACGATGCAAGAGACTGGGAATTTGCAAAGAAATTTAATCTGCCTATTATTGAGGTCGTAGCGGGCGGGAGAGACGTGCAGGCGGAAGCATATACGGACGTATCCGAAGGTACCATGATAAATTCAGGATTTTTGGACGGACTTTCGGTAAAGGATGCCATTCAAAAAATGCTTGAATATCTGGAAAAAGAAGGCATTGGAGAGCGTCGTGTAAACTTTAAACTGCGCGACTGGCTTTTCTCTCGTCAGAGATACTGGGGTGAACCGATTCCGATCGTTTGGTGCGAAAAATGCGGTTGGGTTCCGATTCCCGAAAGTGAGTTGCCGCTTGAGTTACCGGCAATTGAAAACTTTGCGCCGGGCCCCGAGGGTGAATCGCCCCTTTGCCAGGCTACGGAATGGATTGAAACCACATGTCCGCACTGCGGCGGCAAAGCACAGAGAGAAACAGACACCATGCCGCAATGGGCAGGTTCTTCGTGGTACTTCCTGCGCTATACAGATCCGAAAAATGCAGATGCATTGGCAAGCGATGAAGCGTTATCTTACTGGCTCCCTGTGGATTGGTATAATGGCGGTATGGAGCATACTACCTTGCATCTTTTGTATTCAAGATTCTGGCACAAGGTTTTATATGATATCGGCGTAGTGAAGACAAAAGAGCCATACCAAAAACGTACATCCCAGGGCATGATATTGGGTGAAAATGGCGAAAAGATGTCAAAATCACGCGGGAACGTCGTAAACCCGGATGATGTTGTGGAAAACTTTGGCGCAGACACGTTGCGCACATACGAAATGTTTATCGGTGCATTTGACCAAACGACGCCGTGGAACACAAACAATATTAAAA
>JAZNUV010000030.1:0-9516 GCA_045592445.1 Clostridia bacterium
TCGTCTCCTACCTTGACAACATCTTCAGGCTTGGAGTCAGGACCGGCAGCAACCTCACTGGCATCGATAACACCGTCTGATTTATAGCCGAGGTCAACATAAATCTCTGTGGGCGTAATTCCAATTACTTTTCCCTTGACAATGTCACCCGTCGATAAAGTTACCAGTGAATTTTTAAGTTCCTCCTCAAAGCTGACATCCCCTTTTTGAATGTTCTCTTCCATCGTGTACAAAACCTCCTTAATTATCCAGTACGGTGCAGATGCACCGGCTGTCACACCAATATTGCCGGAAAGTGTGAGATTCAGACTTGTAAGCTCTGCCGCATCCTCTACGTGATATACCCTTTCGCAGTGGGAACGACATATTTCACAAAGCCGCGCAGTGTTCGCACTATGCTTATCGCCAATGACAATCATCACGTCTGCGTTCGCTGCAATTTGCTCTGCCTCTTTCTGGCGCTCATTGGTAGCATTACATATTGTATCAAAAAAGCATGGGTCTTTGCAAGTGTTTTTTATAAGATTTATAAGTTTTCTCCATTTTTTTCTTTCAAATGTTGTTTGTGCGACAACGCTAACATGCTCCAAACCCTTAATTTTACTGTAAACTTCGGCTTCTGTGTTTACTACAATTGCCTGAGACCGACAACGTCCGTTTATGCCTAAAACTTCAGGATGTGTTGCGTCTCCGATGATAATGACCTGCCTATCCTTCTCCATTTCTGCTTCTACAATCGTGTGAATCCGTTTTACAAAAGGGCAAGTGGCATCAATCATACTGCCACAACAATTTCTGAAGGATGTTTCCGTTTCTTCCGTAACACCATGACTGCGTATAATAACTGTATCTTCTTTATTCACCTCGTCAGGGGTTTCTACAACATGTACGCCACATTCACAAAGCCGCCGTACCTCGCGGCGATTATGGATAAGCGGGCCTATTGTTTTCACACATTTTCCTTCTTGTGCCGCTTCTTCCGCAATGCGAATAGCACGGTCAACCCCAAAACAAAAGCCTGCTGTTTTGGCGAGTGTAATCATATAGTATTCTCCATTCCTGCCAGAGTATAAATTTGCTGCATTAGCGCTTTTGTACCCTTTGTATAGGTATCCTCTGACATGCGTTGTCCTTTATACACCGACATATCCTGTGGCTTATCCATCACAAGATGTACTTTATGAAATGGACGGATTTTGCCACGAATTCCAATTGGAATAATCGGCACGCCCGTCATGGCAGCCAGACGAAACGCACCGGGTTTCGGATTCGGTTGCATCCCCTTCTTTATGCGTTGTCCTTCAGGAAAAATCACAAGCAGTTCATCCTGCCGAAGTAGTTTAATTGCCGTCTTTACAATTGCCAAATCATTGCTGCTGCGATTTACAGGGTAACAATTCAAGTGGCGAAATATCCATCCGAAAAGTTTGTTTTTAAAAAGCTCCTCTTTTGCAATAATAGCAAGCGGACGCCTTAGGATAACCGCAATGAAAATTGCATCCCATGCCGACCGATGATTCGCACATAAAACAGCCCCGCCTGTTTTCGGTATGTTAGACGTACCTTCTGCCGAAAGAAAAAACAGAAATTTTGTCACAATCTTCGCCAAAAATCTTGCAATCTTATAAAACATGTTACATCTTTCCTTTAATAATTGAAATCACTTTTTCAACTGATTCTTCAAACGTATAGTTTGTTGTATCCAGGCGCACTGCGTCCTCTGCCTGTCGAAGCGGTGCAAATGCACGATTTGAATCATTTGCATCCCGATATTCGAGGTCCTTCAGTACTTCTTCACAGCTAATTGTCGCACCTTTTTCAAGCAGCTCTTTATACCGCCTTCTTGCACGTTCTTCAACTGAAGCTACAAGAAAAATTTTCACCTCCGCATCCGGGAGTACATATGTTCCAATATCACGGCCATCCATAATTACATCGGTTGTTTCTGCCAGACGCCTTTGCAGTTCAACCAGTTTCAAGCGTACCGCAGGTCTTACTGCAACATTCGATGCGCCTACTGATACTTCGGGTGTGCGAATTTTATCTGATACATCTTCTCCGCATAGAAAGATTTTTTGCGTATTATTTTCATAAGTAATCGCAATTTCTATTTCCGGCAAAAGATTATCTACGTCATCTGATTTTGTATCTGCGCCATGTCGCATTGCATAAAGTGCGACAGCCCTGTACATAGCACCCGTGTCAATATAAATGAAACCCAGTTCCTTAGCTACTGCACGCGAAATTGTACTTTTGCCCGCACCGCCGGGCCCGTCAATTGCAACTTTCATATCCATTATCCTTTCTTCATGAAAAAATTGAGTACAATATTGTTCGTAAACATCCCTCGTACCAAAACGGAGGACTCCATCTGTCCCGCTAAAAAGGCGTTTGTAGAGAAAAGCGACAATCCACCGCATATGCCTACTGCCAGATAAACAATAACCAGCGTGAAAATCAAGTTCCAAACACATCCCAAAATACCGTTTATCGGTTTGATTAGCGGCAAATGAAAGACAGTTTTATCCAAAACAGAAATAACAAGTTTAATCGCTATGTATAAAACAATAACTATAAGCACAGAAAATATGCTTGATGCCATGCGTTCGGCAATTTTTGAAACTTCTATCCCCCCCGCTGTCATAAAAGGCTGTATAAGCCCAAGCTTCCCACTTTGTACAGTTTGTTCAACCTTCTTTGTTAAAGCATCCAAAAGTCCCGTATAAAGCGGCGTATCCTTCAAAAGTGCAAGAACCTTATCGTCCAAAAACATTGTTAACCCAATTGAAAGAACAGAAGAAATCAGTCTTGTAATTGCACGAAAAAGTCCTGTCCGTTTTCCCAAAACCACAGAAATTACAAGAATCAAAATTGCAATACCATCTAAGATCATCGTGAAACTCCTTTTATAAAATATACATGCCTGCGCTTATACCCGAAATGATAAACACACGATTTCGGCTACCGCATAAAAAAACTTCCTGCGTTGCAATCTCTAATGTGTTTTCAGATTTTACTCTACCCGCACTGTCTACAACTGTCAGACCCTCCGTTGTGTTCACTGCTACATACTTCCCATAACTATCCATGCATGTAATCGTTCCTTTTGCCTGATAACTTCCCTTTAACTTGCCATTCGTATCATACATTTCAGCTATGTTACCATTGATACTGCTGTTTCCTGAAAGTCCGAGTGCCAAAACACCGTCGCTGTAAAAACTATATGCTTGCAAATCTCTCCCCGCATAATCAATGACAAATTTTTTCGTTCCGTCCTCTTTAAAACAATGCACGCTTTCATCCCCGATTACCATAAGCTCGCGCCCGCAGAAAATCAGTTCAATCGCAAGGTTTTCATCGTTAATCGCAAGTGCTTTCGGTGTTGTATCGTTTATTTTAAATAAAAATACTGTACAAAGCTTACTTAATTCCTCTGTGTTTACAACAGCAACTGCTAATTGTTTTCCATCCTCCGAAACGGCAGCAGATAAAATATTTTGTTCAGCAGAGTGCCATGTATAAATTTCTTTTCCGGCAGAATTGAATAAACGCACGCATCCTTTATAACCTCTCTCTTCCGTAACAAGCAAAAAATTACCTTTTGCGTTAACATCGACAGATAAAATCGAATCCTTTGTTTCAATACGTCGTTTTTCCTTTCCGTCAGCTAATAAGATAGCTGATTTACCGCCTCTGTCTGCCGCCAAAACAAAACTGCCGTTCGCAGACAAAATCGGGTTGGTGGCCGGAAATTCCTTTTCCCATGCCTTTCGTCCGGCATTTGTAATTGCCAAAATCCCTTCTTTTCCAAAAATTGCGACGCCGCCATCATATTTGCGGATGGCATAACCAAATGAGGTATCTATTTCTATGCGCGTACCATATGCACCATCACGAAAAACGGCCGTTAAAACAGGTTTCCCGCCGCCAAAATATAATATAACAGTCAATATCAGTAAGATAACCATACTTCCAAGTGCAATCAATCGCCGCAACCTTTTGTTTATCATGTTATTTCTCCTTTGATACAGAACCAATCGTAATATGCGGATACACAATCTCAGATAACCGAAGACCTTGTGGCGGTGCCGTCATCCCCGCGCGACGCCTATCACCACTTTCAATAATAGAAGGAATATCTTCAGGTTCAAAACGTCCGTTCCCTACGCAAACCAGCGTTCCAACAATAATTCGAACCATATTATATAAAAATCCGTTTGCAGTAATTACCACACGTAATACTCCGTCTTTATCCTCTATCTCTAATCGTCGAACATCTCGTATTGTTGTCTTTGCACTGCCGCCCGCCGCCATGAAAGCTGAAAAATCATGTGTGCCTAAAAGATAGGACGCGGCTTCACGCATTTTATCCACCGAAAGTTTTCGCGGATAAAACCATGTATACGCACGACGAAATACATCCATGTATTGTTTATTGACAATCGTATATACATACGTTTTTTCCACAGCAGAGAAAATAGGATGAAATCCTTCTCCCGCCTCCCATGCATGTATAACGCGAATATCATCAGGTAAAGCACTGTTTAAAGCCTTCGGAAAAAGTGGTGCAGGGATTCGACATGTTGTATCAAACATAGCAACATAATTCTCTGCATGCACACCTGCGTCCGTTCGGCTGCAACCCAGAACAGCTGCATGCTCTCCCGTTATAGAAAAAACTGCATCCTCAAGCTGTGACTGAATGGTAATTCCGTTTTTCTGACGCTGAAAGCCATGGTACCGCGCCCCATCAAACATTAAATGCAACACAATATTTCTCATAGATATATCCTCGTTAAAACCACAACACCAAAAAGTAAAAACGCAATCGGAATGGAATATATATCTACACGTGAAATTCGTAATATGTGCAGACGCGTTCGACCTTTTCCGCCGTGATAGCACCTGCATTCCATCGCAGTTGCCAGTTCATCTGCACGACGAAAAGCACTAATGAAAAGCGGAATCAAAAGTGGTATCATCGCCTTCACCCGACGAAGTAAATGTCCGCTTGTAAAATCCGCGCCACGCGCTGTTTGTGCCTTCATGATTTTATCGGTTTCTTCCAAAATCGTCGGAATAAACCGTATCGCAATTGTCATCATCATTGCAATCTCGTGCGACGGAACGCCAATTTTTGAAAAAGGTGATAAAAGGCTTTCAATGCCATCAGTCAAAACAATTGGTGAAGTTGTATATGTTAGCATGGACGATCCAAAAACAAGGAAAATCAAACGTAATGCCATAAGTCCTGCCGACCAAATGCCCTCTTTTGTTGCACTCAGAAACCAAAATTTAAATAAAACCGTTTCTCCGCCGGATAAAAAAATATTTAAAAGAACTGTAAACAAAAGTAAAAACAAAAGCGGCCTTAACCCCATGCATACATACCGCGGACGGATCCCCGAAATTGCAATGATACTCATAATGAATATAGCATAAAAAAGAAATCCCATATAGTTATCGATGCAAAAAAGTAATATAATATAAAAAATCGTCCATAGTATTTTTACACGTGGGTCCATACGGTGTAACGGCGAATTGCCGGGGAAATATTGCCCAAGCGTAATATCTCTCAGCATTTTTCTGCCTCCCAACGCTTTAAAATGGCGTTTTTAGCCGCCTCAACGGTATAAATTCCTTTGTCAAATTTCAATCCATATTCTCCGAGTGCAGCCATCACATGTGTAATCTCCGGTACATCCAGTCCCATCTCATAGAGAAAATCACTGTTTTCAAAGATTTCATCTGTTCCTTTGTCCATTACCAATTTACCCTGTTGCATCACGAAGATACGATCGGAAATTCTCGCAATATCCTCCATGCTGTGCGTCACCCAAAGTATAGTTTTATGTTCTTTTTTTTGTAAGGATACAATACGCTCAATAATGTCATCTCTGCCAACCGGATCAAGCCCTGCCGTTGGTTCATCAAAAATTAGAATTTCGGGTTCCATTGCTAAAACGCCTGCAATAGCCGCACGCCTTTTTTGTCCGCCGGATAACGAAAACGGAGACTGCTGCAGAATCGAAGTCTTCAGTCCAACGGCTTCTGCTGCCATTATAGCTCTTTCTTTAGCCTCTGCCTCAGAAAACCCCATATTTCTCGGCCCAAATAAAATATCTTCTAAAACCGTTTCGCCGAAAAGTTGATATTCGGGGTACTGAAAAACAACCCCGACTTTTCTTCGATATGCACTGCTATGTGTTTTTTTATCCGATATATTCACGCCATCAATATATACTGCGCCCGACGTCGGTTCCAAAAGACCTGCCAAAAGTTGCATAAGCGTTGTTTTCCCCGAACCGGTATGCCCGATAACACCGCAAAAAGTCCCCTTTTCTATATGAAAACAGACATCACAAACAGCGGCCTTTTCAAAAGCACCGCCAGGTGTGTAAGTATATGAGAGTGATTCTGCTTTTATCACGGTTTCTTTCCTTCCTGTAACGCTGCGCAAATTGCCTGCGCCGCCGTATCTATATTTAGAACATTCGTCGGAAGTGTCATACCCGCTTCACAAAGCTTGTACATAAGCTCTGTCACCTGCGGAACTTCCAATCCATATTTTTTTAACATTTCCCGTTCTGTCAAAACCGCCCCAGGTGTGCCTTCCATGCAGATCGAACCATTTTCCATCACAATAACACGGTCAGCATTTACTGCTTCACGCATAAAGTGCGTAATTAAAATAATTGTCATCCCGGTTGTTTTTCGTAATTCAGATATGGTTGCCATAACTTCTCTCCGACCTTCGGGATCCAGCATTGCGGTCGGCTCATCTAAAACAATGCAAGATGGTTGCATGGCTAAAATACCGGCAATGGCAACGCGTTGTTTTTGCCCGCCTGACAAAAGATGTGGTGCATGCTTTCTGTATGCATACATATTGACAGCCCTAAGTGCTTTGTCAACACGCACGCGAATTTCAGGGGACGGAATCCCCAGATTTTCGGGGCCAAACGCAACATCTTCTTCTACAATGGTTGCGACTATCTGATTATGCGGGTTCTGGAATACCATCCCAACATGTCTGCGGATTGTATTCGTATCTTCTTTTGTGTCCATACCCATTACAGTTACAGTACCTTCAGTCGGCAATAAAATCCCATTCAGGAGCTTTGCAAGTGTTGACTTGCCTGACCCATTATGCCCCAATATAGCAACAAATTCTCCGCGTTTAATATCTAAGTTAATATTTTGAATCACTGCCGCACTGTCTCCGTATGCATATGAAACATTTTTAAGACTTAGCATCTATGCTTCCCACCTCGCTGTTGCGCCGCAAGGCAATGCTATGCCGGTATTGGCAATCGGCAAGCCAATTTCATCTGCCATTGCTTTTCCGCCGTGCTTCGGTATAATTGTCAATTGCATCATATTATGCATAACTGTCGGCGAAAGACCTGTGGTGTACGAATTGATAATAAAGTATCGCGGTTTGTCTGAAAGAAGCTTTGTGCAAAGTGCAACAAAATCGAAAATTTTATTTTCAAATTTCCACATTTCTCCGCCGGGACCTCTGCCATAGGAAGGCGGGTCCATAATAATCGCATCGTATCTATTCCCGCGACGTAATTCTCTTTGTACAAACTTTTCGCAATCATCCACAATATAGCGAACAAAACAATCAGCAAGCCCTGAAAGTGCAACGTTTTCTTTTGCCCAAGCAACCATTCCTTTTGATGCATCCACATGCACCACATCAGCGCCCGCAGACAGTGCGGCAACGGTTGCACCGCCTGTGTAAGCAAATAGATTTAAAACCTTATCTCCCTTTTTTGTATGCTCTCGTATAAATCGCCAATTTGCCGCCTGTTCAGGAAAAAGGCCCGTATGTTTAAACCCCGTAGGGCGAACATAAAAACGCAATCCTTCGCAAGACACTGTCCATCTTTCCGGCATGTCGGTAAAGAACTCCCAACTGCCACCTCCACTGCTGCTTCGATGGTAAAAACCATCCACACGTCTTGTCAGCGGTTTTTCTGTTTTCCAAATTGCCTGCGGGTCAGGTCGACGCAGGGTATATTTCCCCCATCTCTCCACTTTTTCTCCCGCGGACGCTTCTAATAATATATAATCGTTCCAACTATTTGACAGTATCATCCCAAAACCTCACAAAACGTATAAAAATGCCAATTTTTCTTTTTTGTATTATATCACATGCAATGATTTCTGTCAAGACAGATTCACGCCGAAAACAAATCCATAAAATTGCTTTCTATGTTGAATCGTAAAATTTTTCTTTTCTTGAAATTTTACTTGACAAAGACTTTGTTTGTATGGTATAATTCTAGCGTTGTAAATAGATTATTTATTTGGGTTTGTAGCTCAGCTGGGAGAGCGCTGCGTTCGCAACGCAGAGGTCGAGGGTTCGAATCCCTTCAGATCCACCAAAAAGCATCGACAGAATCGATGCTTTTTTACATGTGTATCCCTACAGTACAAATTGTATTATAAAATATATTCTTAAAAAATTTCAAAAAAGACTTGACATTTTTTTTAAAATTTAGTATACTATTTAAGTCGCTTATCAGAAGCAGATTGATACATATTTATTTCGGGATGTAGCGCAGTTTGGTAGCGCACTACGTTCGGGACGTAGGGGCCGCAGGTTCAAATCCTGTCATCCCGACCATATCGAGTTTTCATAAGGTTTATGAAGTTATGAACACTCGATTTTTTTATTTCTATGCTGTTTTGGTTGTTCGCAGATACTCGACCTCAACACCTTTTCTTGTGTTGACTTTTATCTTGTCAAAGTTCTCCGGAATATCAAGCTCACCAATGAACTTGTAATGTATTATTACTGATTGGGTGCGGTTTAATCCTGTTCCTTCTACTGCATATACTTCGATTTTCTCGATTAGTTCCTGAAGAATCATAGGTGTAACTTCATTCATTTCCGCAAAGCTTCTGACACAAGAGAGAAAATGTTCCTTGCCATCACGCACTTCGCTTATATTTGCAAGTTGCTGATTAAGTTCAAGAATCTTCTTTTTGAGTTCATCTCGCTCAACCTCGTATTTATGTGATAACTGCATAAACCATTCATCCGTTACCTTACCATTTACATTATCCTCATAAACTCTCTCATAGAGTCTTGAAACCTCCTGACTTCTTGCTGTAGCTTTGGCTATGGATTGTTCAATAAGCTTTTGTTCCTTAACAATATCCTTATTAACCTTTTCTTCCAAAAGATTAGCAAAAGCATCTTCATTCATCGTGACAATCTGTGCAAGCTTTTCAAGCTCGGCACGGACAATCATTTCAACAGAATCAGCACGGATATAATGTGTACTTTCACAAGTGCCTCTGTCACCCTTGTAATTGGAGCAACTAAAGAAATATGTAGTTTCTTTATTATGCCTGACGTGATACCACATCTTACTTCCGCAATCTGCACAGAATAAAAGTCCTGTAAACATATTCTTTTCGCCGTTGCCTGCTTTGGGTGGACGGCGTTTTGTTTGTTTCTTTACAAGTTCCTGCACGTGTTCAAACATTTCACGCTCG
>JAZNUV010000031.1:0-19915 GCA_045592445.1 Clostridia bacterium
GTCTCAAAATCATCATTCTCTGTCCACCATCCGCTTGAAGAATCGCACGCAGGTCTTGCGTGTGTATGCGCTCCTACAAGTGTTATACCCGGTCCGTGCACCTTACGGTAATAATCAATAGTAAAATCACTGCTTCTTGTGCAGCCCAATAAGGCTACCCTGCCAAATCGCGCCATACAATCGAGTATTCCGTCAAGTCCTGCACCGATTCCTGTCACTTCAATTCCGACCTTCGCACCACCGTTTGTAACTTCCTTTACGTTTTTTGCAAAATCAGGCGAATATGGATCAAATGCATAATCAGCCCCTATTTCCAAAGCTTTTTCACGTTTTTTTGCATCAGGGTCCACAGCAATTACAGGTGTTGCACCACTTACTTTTAGTAACTGTACTGCAAACATCCCCAATATTCCCATTCCCATAACAACTGCCGATTCGCCAACTTCCAGACGGCACTTTCTGATTGCTGCCAACGGGAATGTAGCAATATGAGCCATAGCACCGTCTGAAAAGGATATATCATCAAGTTTATGGACATTTTTAATATTGATATTAAAAAATTCCGAATGTGTGGACCAGGAAAGTGCCACCCTGTCGCCTTCGTTAAAGCCGGTAACATTTTTTCCCACTTTAGTGATAATTCCTGATGAGCTATACCCCACGCGACGGGGAAAAACCGGTGCTTCGGCGTCGGGAAGATTCCATCCAACTGTCTTGCTTCCCATAAGATTCGCTCTTTCTGTTCCACTACTTATTGTCGATACCAGAAGTCGCACCTGAACCTCATTTTCTTGTGGAAAATCTATATTTTCTTCTACCAATTCAGCAACGTTAGGTCTCACAAAAACAATATTTCTACTTTTCATCTTCATTACCTCCATTTTACCAATTTAACATTGCACTATTCCCATTGTTATAATCTATAGACTTTTTAGTGCGATAAAATTCGTCCATTTCTTTTAAATAATTATCTATTGATGAAAAAATCGGTTTATATTCCCGTATTATTTCTTTTGCCTTTTCTCCATTTTTTTCAAGTAGCACGCAGACCATAGCAGCTTGCAATACAGCAGGATGAAAAACCGCATACTCCGGGTATTTTATTTGAAATGTATGCGAATGTGCCGTTCCGACTGCACCTGTTGATAATGGTTGAATACAAGGTATTACTGCTCCGATATTTCCCATATCTGTTCCACCGCAACCCCTGTTTTGAAGATTTAAGCACACATTTTCTTTCCCAAACAAATCACAACCAACCTCATAAGCAATATTTATAAGCTGAGGACTATCAATATCATTTTCCGGAAGATACATTTCAAGGTCCTCTATCTTAACTTGTGCACCAAATGCTACTGCACCTGCAACATATGCTCTGTTGATTTTTTCGTTCGCGTTTTTTAAAGTTTTATAATCGAAAGCCCGAACATTAGATTCTACAATCACTTCTGAAGGAATATGCTGTACTGTTTCTCCGCCTTTTGCAATAATTGAATGACTTCTGACAAATTGATCTTCAGGAAAAATTTCTCTTAAAGCATTAATAGCATTCATAGCAATTTGAGCAGCATATAATGCATTAACGGCATTCGCAGGAGCTGCACCGGCAGCACATTTACTACCATAATAGATCACTCTTTTTGCAATGATGCCACTTGTACCCGCTCTAATAACTAATCCTTCTTTTTTGCCGTTGTTAGTATGAACCATTATAGCTATATCCACTCCGTCAAAAAAGCCTCTGCTCATAAATTCTGTTTTTCCCGAAAGATACTTAATTTTCCCCTCTTTACGCATTTGAGCACGTTCGCTCAATTCGGTCAATTCTTCAGCAGGAACCGCTATAATTCGGATTTTCCCACATAGTTTAGATAAAATTTCATTATCTTTCATCACTCCGGCTATTCCCAATAAAGCTGATACCTGACAATTATGTCCGCAAGCATGCATTACGCATGTTTTCGTACCGGATTCTGTATCCCCCGGAATAATCAGAGCATCTAATTCTCCTATAATAGCTACTGTAGGTCCTTCCTTACCGGAATCAATATCAAAAGAAAAACCAGGAATATTGCCAGCTTCTTTCAACTTGAACCCCATATCAACGAACTTACCTTTAAGATAATTATGGGCATCCCATTCCTTAAATCCTGTTTGAGGATGCTCCCATATATAACGCTCAGATTCATACATAATACTTTTAAACTTTTGCATTTTTTGCAAAACCATTTTAGACCACTTATGATTCACAAACATTCCTCCACGCAAATTATTATACATTAATTTTATCATATTGACTTATCCTGTTCAATATGATATTCTATAATAAATGAGGTAATATTATATATAATTCGGGAGGCTTTCAATTTGAATCAAATAGATTTCTATAATAAATTTATCTTTAATATTTTCAAATTTCACAAATATCATTTCAGAGATAATTCCAAAAAATCTATACCACATCACTATTTTGGTTATTTAATAAAAGGGTGTGCAAAAATTAAAAGTCAAAGAACGGAATTATATATAAGTCCAAATGAAATATTTTATATTCCAAAGGGACTTAAATATCAATCTGAGTGGTTTGGAGAACAAATAGAATTCTACTCTTTCGGATTTGAAATATCACCCATAAATAAAACCTTTGCTTTGCAAAAAATAAATTGTAATCAAAAAGCTCGGGAAATATTTCACGAACTATGTAAAGAAGTTCATTTCACAAAAAATGTAATAGGAAAACTTTATTACTTTTTTGAACTGGTTGCTGTAGATATGCTCGAGACTGAAACTTATCATTATAACCCTGTAGTAGAAAAAGCAATAGAATGTATGAACAATAACCCCAGCCTTAAAATTTCTGAAATTGCAAAATATTGTAATATCAGTGAACCCGGTATTTATTCCATCTTCAAACGTTGTTTGAATAAAACTCCAAATGAAATTAAAAACAAAATTTTATGTGAAAAGGCCGTTTCTTTGCTTATAACCACTAATAAATCGGTACAGGAAATCAGTGACACACTAAATTTTAGTTCCACATCATACTTTAGAAAAATTCTAAAAAAGCATACAGGTAAAAGACCACTCGAAATACGGAAAGAATCCGATTTTTAATAAAAAACAAACTCAATAATCGAATAGGGCGAATTCAATCGTCCTCTCACATCACCGTGCATGCCGTTCAATACACGACAATTCAATTCAACACTAAATATGTGCTACCCTTTGGTAGCAATCTAAAATACTGATTAAGCCTAGCCTGGTCAGTATTTCTTTTGATATTGATCTTGCTACAACCAATTTTGTTGCGACAAATTGATGATGGTTTCCCCCATTTGCAATCTTCTGAGCTCTCATCTTTTTAACTCCAGGTTTCAACAATTTGAAACATTCATTCAAATTGACACTTTGAATTGTTCAGTCCTTCCGAAAAAAATTTTTTCTTTTTCTTCGGTACTATGATCTCTGCTGACTTCCCATAGTTCGTTATTACTACAGATTTCTCTGCCTACGATCAATGCTTCATTTGGATTAATCATTAATTCGCCATTTTTATAATAATATTTTTGTTGCAAATCAAATATTATTTAAGTGTAGTATAGTGAAACCAAATTAAAAAGGACGTCCTCATTATGAAAACTATTAAATTACACGTCATACCCGTTTTTATTGCAACAATTCTTGTATTTTCCGTCATACCCACTTTTGCTTCGGACATACCAAGAGAGGTGGTTCCCGACAATACCCCTCAGGCAGCAGTTGATATTGCAGAAAGCTATATAAGTGATACTCTTTGGGCGGCAAAGTCAATGAAAAAGTCAGGATATATGTTAACGGCTGGTTTGCAGGCGCAAAGGAGCCTGAAGAGTTTGGCGAAAAAGCAAAGATTGCCGTGCAAAGAGGCGTTACTGCAATGAAGTGGGATCCGTTTGGAAAGAGTTATCTTAATATATCAAATGCAGACCTTGACAAGGCACTTCGTTGTGTTCAGGCAGTTCGTGATGCTGTCGGTGATGAGGTTGATTTGCTTATTGAAGGACATGGCAGATTTAATATTCCGACAGGTATAAAAATTGCAAAGGAGCTTGAGCAGTTTAAACCAATGTTTTTTGAAGAACCTGTTCCTCCGGATAACCTTGATGCATTAAAGGCCGTGCGTGATAAATCTCCCGTTGCAATATCTGCCAGCGAAAGGCTTTATACACGCTGGAAAGGAGAATCAGACTATTGCTGCTTTTAATTCATCTGAAATTGTACCTGTTATCCTTATTCGCATTTGCACCTAATTTGCGTATTGCATTTAATATATCGCTTATTTTCTCTTCTGTAGGCTCAGAAACAATTTTATTTGCAGGATAAAGTTTGTTATAAATAAGGCATCCGTAGGAGCCGGGCAGGCGGTATAGAGTGAAGACATCCCTATATTTTTTAAAAAATCTCCATACCTTTGTCTTTTCCCATCTCCAGCGTTTTGCCAGAGTTTCAAGTGTAAGTGAGGCACCATGTTTTTTGTATTGAACTATTGGTGCCAAAAAAGAAAACGCATTGTTTGGATCTTCAAATACCGTGTGGCACCATAAATCCAACCATGCGTCAGCTTCTTCTATTATGTAGTTGTTGTCTATAAGTCGATTTGTTATATTGCGGGGAAGGCAAAGAAAACCATACCCTTGAGAGGTATATACATTTCCGTCCATGCATTCTTTACCTGAGCATTTAATTACCCAGTCGCAGATAATATATGTAAGTTTTTTTGTTTTTTTATCAAGAGTATAGGTGACATACCCAAGTTCCGATAACTTATCAAGAGTTTTTATTGCTTCAGTTCGGCTCTTTATGCCAAGAATACTTTTTACACCAACAATACCTCCGGACCATTCTCCCGCGTTAACAATATTTATGTGTCCGCAGTATTCAGACTCACCTTTACGAAATGCAGCACGTGCTGCAAGCTTTGCCCAAGAGCCCATTACCCCCTTGCCCTGAGGCAGGAGTGAACGCTCAAGCTTCACCCAATCGTATTTAAGTAAGCATTTCATAGTAACCTTCCTATAATTTTACATAAAAGAAAGAGACTCTCATTTCGAGAGTCCCCTACTCCTAATATATTATTCATTTTACTTATTATTTATTGTGTTCCCACATACGAGGTTTATACCTACTTTTACAACAATGTAATTCTTCAGCTCTTTATTACGGAATTTATCACCATCCGCTTTAAATACCGTATGCTTTACAAAGTGCCTAAAATCAAGGATTTCTACGTATTTTTCTTTTGTAGCACTGTTATCGCCTCGACGTGCGCAGTTTGCGGAAACATATCGAAGGGGTATACAGTGCCGCATGTATAGCCTGCATCCGCAAGGATTTTTATATCACGCGCAAGCGTTGCGGGATTACAGGAGACATACAGAATTTTTTCAGGGCGCATAGAAAGCAATGTGTCGATAAGCTGCAAAGAACATCCTTTTCGGGGCGGGTCAACAACCGCAATATCTGCAAAAACGCCTTTTTCGTACAGCGCCTTTGTTACTTCTCCCGCATCCCCCGTATAAAATTCTGTGTTGAAAATACCATTTTGTGCCGCATTTTTTCGTGCGTCTTCAATGGCCTCGGGAACAATTTCCACACCGATGACCTTTTTCGCTTTTTTGGCTAAATAAAGGGAAATCGAACCAATGCCGCAGTATAAATCAAATACAGTTTTATCCGAAATATCACCAAGTAATTCCAGGCCCTTTTCATACAGCATAGTTGCCACAGGGGGATTAACCTGGAAAAAAGAATGGTGCGAAACGGTATAGGCAATATTACCGATCTTCGCCGTCACCGTGCCCGAGCCATATAAAATACGTGTTTCATTTCCCAAAATCACATTCGTTTTTGCAGCGTTTATATTCTGCAAAAGCGTAGTTACACCTTCCTTTTTCATTACCGAGATAAGGCTGTCCTCACATGGCAGATTTTTTGTTCTTGTGACAAGGGAAACCATTACCTCGCCTTCTTCCCCTTCACGCACATAAATATGGCGCACAATCCCCTTGTGCGTTTTTTCATCATACGCGCAAACGCCGTTTTCTCGCATCCAAAAAAGCACCGTTTCAATGATACGTCTGCATGCCTCCGATTGCAAAAGGCACGCCGATGTTGAAACAACACGATGGCTGTTCGGTGCAAAGAATCCCGCAACGATTTCGCCACTCTTATCCTGTGCGACCGGGATTTGTATTTTGTTTCGATACGCAGTTTCTCTCTCGCCGTGTGCCGTCGGCGCTACTTTACAGTCCTTTTGCTCGCCGATACGGGAAATCGCATCCCGCACGCGCGCTTCCTTCCACAAAAGCTGTTCCTGATATTGCATGTGCATTAAGGCGCACCCGCCACAACGACCAAAAGCCGCGCAAGGCGGCTCTGTACGTTTTGGTGAGGGCTTTAAAATCTCCTCTATTTTTGCATATCCAAAGTGCTTGCCCGTTTTTAAAACGCGCAAACGACATTTGTCCCCTTCTACGGCGAAGGGGACAAAAAGCGTGTATCCAGAAGGTTTGGCTATGCCTTCTCCTGCACAGCCTTGTGCAAGAATGTCTGCGATAATGATATCATTTTTTTGCAACATCTTACTTTACGGAAACGGAAACTGTATTCGGTACCAGCATTACAAATGTTTGGCCCGGATTCAATGCAATTTCTGCACCCGAGGCATCCTTCCATGTGGTCTTTCCGCTGCGGGAGGATTTTTCCCATGTAATCGGCACAGCTTGTCCCATTGTGATATACTGTCCCTTGCCGCTGCCTACCGTGTCAATATTGATTCTGGCAGAACCGTCGCCTAAGGGATAGCTTTTTACAGTCATGATAATAATATTTTTCACGGCAAGCGACTTTCCGCCCTGCAGTGCATGTATGCTGCCGTTCATGTATTTTGCATATGTACCCGTTTCGGCGTTATACAAAAATCCACTTCTGTACCCGCCCGAATAAGGTATGGTAATGTCGGCAGCAGGTGTGCCCTCCAACGTTTTTTCTGTTTCAGCAAAAAGGAGCGGCGCTTTTTCTCTTTCGGTACGGTAGCCCTTCTTTTCCAGCATTTTATTGATTTTTTCCATAGATGTGAAGGCGCTGTGATAGTCGCCTACATATTTTGTTTCTCTCCAAAAGGCACCGCTATCGCTACCTAAAACACCGTTTATGTTATTTACACCAAGTGCGGGAATATCCGCCATCGCCCGTGGACTATATCCAAAATGCGTATAGATCGCGTCATGCTCAAGAACGTAATCCAAAAAATAATGCCTCGAAGAACGAACAGGTCCGATTTTGTCGGTAGTCTGCTCATTGAACAATGCCATAAGGCGCGTTGCGCCGCCTTCTACGGGCACCTCATAAATTAAATACGCATCACTCAGCCCTGCGTGCGGCCATGCATCCTTATTGTCATTATCAACCATAACGGCAACCGGGCGTTTTTCAGCGTTTTTATAGGCAGTATAAAATGCGTCTGCCTCAATTGTGGGTGTCTGTGTCGGCACATCTGTCGGCATGGATGGTGCAGCCGTTTCCTTTGCTTTACAGCCTGTAAGGCAAAGGGTTAAAAGAAGAAATGCAGCAAAATATTTTTTCATCGGTTCGTCCTTTCCGACGCTTTCTGCGCCCTTTTTATGCTTCACACGTGAAAAATCCTTTTAATGTGACGGGGTTAATTGCTTTGGGTTCGATCTCACCGAGCAGAACCTTTACAAATCCCTTTTGTGCGCTTATATCGTTTGAATGTGCATTTACATACGTCTTTAAATAGGGGTAATCGTACAATTTATACGGGTCACCGAAAGAGGTGAAAATTACGCACGGATGTGTCAGCATGTAGCCTCTCCAAAACGGCATAACGTGTTCCCATTGTGCACGAAGTGACCCGCCTATGCCATAATCGACTGCAGAAATCTTGCAGTTTACAAGCACCACATCATGTTCCTTTATCATTTCATTGACTACGTAATGTTTCGGATTTGTCAAAACGGTTACACTATGTCCGCGTGCTATCAGTTCCTTATCCACTGTGTCAAACTCTTCTTGATTGCGTTCACCGCGGATATTGATAATTAAAAACTTCTTTTTGCCGTCTAGCTTAAGCGGCAATAAATTTTCTGAATTTCTTACAATTTTAATGCACTTTTCGCCAATTTTATCCGCGAGTTCATACATATCTCCTTCGTCATGAATGCCCTCTAAAACAGTTTCCTCGTCTTCAAACAGGCGTGCCTTTGCCTTCAGCTTCAAAACACGACGTACCGCATCACGCATGCGTTCTATCGAAAGTTCTCCATCCTCCACTGCCTTTTTCAGTCTGTAAAAGTCTTCAACCAACGGATAGAGCATAAAATCGCCGCCCGCCTTGAAAAATTCAATTGCCAATCTGTCAATCGGCACCGCCGCGCAAGCGCCTATCATGCTCATAGCATCCGAGACGATACATCCGTCAAAGCCAAGTTGCTCCTTCAAAAGCTTTGTCTGCAAGCAATAGCTCAGCGTTCCGGGCTTATAACCCGTGATTTCATCGTACTCCGACTCGTCCTGCCAGGAAGGCAAGCAAATATGCCCGACCATAACGGCCGCCGTGCCTTCTCTAAACATATCTTTATATACCTTGCCGAAGGTATTCATCCATTCATCCTTAGACAGACTGTTCACGGTTGTGCAAAAATGCTGATTTCTGTCATCTACGCCATCACCGGGGAAGTGCTTACAGGTCGTAACAACAAGCCCGTCCCTTTGAAATCCTCGTACAATAGCACCGCCGATACGGCTGACAAGCTCAGGATTGTCTGATATGGCACGCGTATTGGTTACAGGGTTATCGGGATTCATATTCAGGTCCACAACCGGTGAAAACGTCATGTTCACGCCGTTTTTACGGCAAACCGCCGCACAACTTCTGTATACACGTTCCGTAAGCTCTTCATCGTTTGCCGCGCCGAATGCCATCTGCTGGGGAATTGTATGCTCGTCAGCCAGACATTCAGGGCCATTTTCTACATCTGCCGCCAAAAGTGGTGCAATGCCCGTGTGTCTTACAAAGATTTCACGAAATTTATCACATTTTTCCTTGCTTGCAGACTTTAGGAAGAAGCCGCCCGGTTTGATTTCTCCCACAAACTTTTCCACTTCTGCATCCGTTTGCCAATCGTCATCCACGTTAAAGCAAAGCACCTGCCCGCAAAGGTCGTCTACCGACATATTCTGTACCATGTCCTCAATTTTTGCTAAAAGTTCCGCATTTAAATTCATCACGTTTCCTCCTATATTTTTTCTATTTTTCATTTGCCTTTTTCTTTGCCCGTAAATCATTTTGTAAAATCCGTTTCCGAATACGAAGCATATTCGGCGTGACTTCCAAAAGCTCGTCATCTGCCAAAAATTCTATGTACTGTTCAAGGCTCATATTCCGCGGTGGCGTAAGGCGCAGTGCCTCATCTGAGCCGGACGCGCGCATATTGGTTACATGCTTTCGCTTGCAGACGTTAACCACAACATCTTCTGCGCGGCTGTTTTCTCCGACGACCATGCCCTGATACACCTTTTCGCCGGGGCCGATAAACATAACCCCTCTGTCCTGCGCATTATATAGACCGTATGGAACGGCCTCCCCATCCTCAAACGCGACCAGGGAACCGCGTGAGCGTGTAGGAATATCTCCGCCTATCGGCGCGTAGGAATCAAACACGTGATTGATAACGCATGTGCCGCGTGTTTCTGTCAAAAGCTGACTGCGGTATCCCAAAAGACCACGCGCGGAAATTTTAAATTCAATACGGCTAAAGCCCTGTGAACTCGGCGCTATATTGACTAAAACTGCACGGCGAAGCCCCGCGCTTTCTATAACGGCACCCGTATATTCGTCGGGCACATCTACCATCAAATGTTCAATCGGCTCATGTAAAACGCCGTCAATCATTTTTGTGATAACACGCGGGCGCGATACCTGAAATTCATAGCCCTGCCTGCGCATATTTTCAATTAAAACCGACAAATGCAATTCGCCGCGTCCCGATACGATAAAGGCTTCTGTTGTGTCTGTATCCTCCACCGCAAGACTGATATTCGATTCCAGTTCCTTATAAAGACGCGCACGCAGATGGCGCGATGTAACAAAGCTACCGTCCTTACCCGCAAAGGGGCTGTCATTTACCGAGAAGGTCATCGACAATACAGGCCTGTCAATTTCTACAAACGGAAGCGGCTCAGCCGCGCCGTATGCACAGATGGTATCACCGATGTTGATGTCCGTAATGCCTGAAATCGAGGCAATGTCACCTACTTCTACCGCCTCGGTTTCTGCCTTTTGCAAACCCTGATAGGTGTGGAGCGTCACCACGCGTGCCGTCCGTTCGCCTGTCTGCCCGTCGGTACAGACTGTGACCGCATCCCCTACCCTGACGCGCCCGCGCTGTACTCTGCCGATGGCAATTCTGCCCGTATAGGTATCAAAGTCAATATTGGATACGAGCATCTGCAAAGGCTTGTCCACTTCACCGCGGGGTGCAGGGATTACCTCTAAAATCAAATCGAAAAGTGCCTTCAAATCCGTTGTCGGCACATGCGGGTCCATAGATGCCCAACCATCACGCCCGGATGCGTATATTACGGGTGCCTCCAGTTGTTCTTCCGTTGCATCCAAATCAAGCAAAAGCTCCAAAACTTCATCCGCCACTTCCAAAGGACGAGCGTTTGGACGGTCTGCCTTATTGATAACGACAATCGGTACAAGCTGCATGGCAAGCGCCTTTTTCAGCACAAACCGCGTCTGTGGCATACAGCCTTCAAACGCATCCACCAAAAGCAAAACGCCGTCTGCCATTTTAAGGCCGCGTTCCACCTCGCCGCCGAAGTCTGCATGTCCGGGTGTATCAATAATATTTATCTTTACATCTTTATAAAAAAGCGCCGTGTTTTTTGCTAAAATCGTAATGCCGCGTTCGCGCTCAATCGCGTCCGAATCCATAACACGCTCCGCTACTGTCTCATTGTCGCGGAAGGTGCCGCTTTGCCTTAGCATTGCATCCACAAGCGTTGTTTTCCCGTGGTCAACGTGTGCAATGATGGCGATGTTTCGTATATCCTGTCTTTCCAAAAAAACCACTCCTTGTTTTGCGTTTTTATTATAACATACCCGCAAAATTTTTACAACTGTTTTTGTATTTTTTCTGTTATTTTCTGCCTTTCCTTGCAGATACACAGCAAAAAAGGAGCCAGATACCGCTTGCGATGCAAAGTGCCGCCGTCGCATAACCGATGTATACGGCCGTTTCAATCGGCAGAATTTGCATCGTTTTGTAAACGCTTTGGCTTTTTGGAAAAAGATGCAACAGGATGCGGCATATACCTGCCGCAAGTATACTGGAAATAATCTTGCCGCCGATATAGCTTTTCATAGAAAGTCCCGCTCCACGCACAATGCCCGCCGTCTGCAACAACACACTGCATCCGCCCCAGGATATAATAAATGCCACGGCAGAAATGTCCGCGCCCGCGGAAGCAGAAACAGCAGTCGAAAGCTCTAAAAACCCCATTATGATAAGGCGTGCCGTTGATGCCGTAATGCCAAATTTTTCTATGAATCCGCTCAGAAAAGAAATGATACCTGCCCTTTTTGCAAAAGCGGTCAAAACCGAAAAAAAGACCACGTAACCGCAAAGCGAAAGCATGGTTTTCACTGCTTTTTCCATGGCATTCTCCTTCTTTTGCGGCAAAAGCACCCCTTTTTCTTCTTTGTCTTTTGCAGAGAAAATATAAAACAATATGCCCGTTAAAAAGGATGCGAGCATAGTCGAGGCAAGTAAAATGTAGCCGACACTGCTCCTTTTATACATGCCCACGCCTACCGTGCCGATCACAAAAAGCGGTCCCGCGTTATTTGTGAAAGCCAGGAGTCTTTGTGCCTCTGTTTTTGAAATACTGCCCGCGCCATACAGGGATGCTGTTACCGCCGCACCTGTAGGATATCCGCTTATAAGCCCCAAAATGATTGCCGCACTCCCCGTTGCGCTTACCCCGAAAATCGGGTGCAATATTTTCTTGAAATATTGTCCCGCAGCCGCACCGACACCTGTTTCCAAAAGCAAATTTGCACATACGAAAAACGGGAACAATGATGGTATTAAAACATTTGCGCAAAGCGAAAGTGCCGCACGTGCACCCTCTATGGATATTCCAGGAAACGCCGCAAGCAAAATTGCCAACACGCCTGCTGATATGCCGAGCAGCATCCGATCCCCTCCCCATAAATTTTTGTTTTTTTCTTATAGCACCCGACATATACATATGAGGAAAGGAATGATTTCATGCAAAATCGAAAACGCCGCCGTTCCATCGGCGAGAAACTGACGGATGCCGCAGAGCTTCCGAAGGAAATTACATTAGGACTCCCTAAAATCACTGTGCTTGCCAAGGAAGAAGCCTTGGTGGAAAATTATAAAGGGATTATTGAGTATGACGATACCATTGTGCGGCTTTATACCGCCATCGGCATTGTTACAATCCGCGGCGATTCCCTTTCCATCACCGCTATCACGGACGAGGACGTCACCGTAAGTGGCACGGTTACCGCAGTATTGCTGGATATAGCGGAGGTGTAAGCATTGATTCTGTCGTTCATCCATTTTCTAAGCGGCTATTTGGTCCTTCATATAAACGGCGCATTCGTCGAAAGATTTTTAAACCTTTGTGTCCGTGGCGGTATTTATATGTGGAACATTCAAAAGACGAAAAACGGCTACACCACGCTTTCAGTCAGCATTCGCGGCTTTCGCCGTATGCGGCATGCCGCGCAAAAAACGCATACACGTGTACATATTGCAGAAAAACGCGGCTTGCCTCTCTTTCTGCATCGCCATCGCCGCCGCCGCGCCTTTTTGGTGGGCATGGTAATTTTTGTCTTGCTTTTGGCACTTCTCACTTCCTTTATCTGGTCGATTGAAATTGAAGATACAGAAAAAATTGACAAAAATGTTGTCAGAAATGCACTCAAGTCTTGCGGTTTGGATCGAGGTGTGATAAAATATAAAATAAAGCCATCAGAAATAAAAGCAGCGATGCTGCGGGAAGTGCCCGCGCTATCCTGGCTTTTTGTGGAAGTGCGCGGTACACGCGCCTATGTGCATCTGCGTGAGAAAACGCCTTCTCCCGAAATTGTGCCTGCGCATATCCCCTGCAACATTATTGCCACGCGTGACGGCGTAATTTGCGACCTTGTTGCCGAAAACGGGCAAAATGCCGTGCAAATTGGAGATGTAGTGAAAAAGGGTGACCTTTTAATCAGCGGCACAATGGATACAAAGCATGGCGGTACACGGTTTGTCCATGCCGCAGGTACGGTCACTGCTAAAACCTGGTACGAAAAAAGCGGCACGTTTCCTTTATGGCGCGAAGAAAAAGTCAAAACGGGCAACATCGAAAAAAGATACCGTGTTGCCTTTGGCGAAAAATCCATCCCGCTTTACTTGAAAAATGAGCCCGCCTTTCGGGCATATGAAGAAAATACAGAAGAGATTCCGTTTCGCATTTTCAGCGACTTTTATCTGCCTGTTTCCCTCCATCGGGAAGTAGCAGAGGAGCTACGGGTAAATCGAGTGGAAATGACGGCGGATCAAGCAGCCGCCCACTATGGCGAACAACTTATTTCCGAAATGAATTTGCCTTCTGAAATAGTAAGCAAAGAAATTACGCATATACTACAGGAAAACGGGACCATTTTCGTTACCGCCACTGTCGAATGCAGGGAGGAAATTGGTCAAGCAAAAGAAATACTGGAGGGAACAAACCTTGACGGAGAGATATTTTGACTTAAATGGCCTTTCAAATGTATCGGAGCTTTTTGGTGCATTTGACAAAAACATGCTGCTGATTGAAAAGGAGCTTGGCGTCCAACTGGTCACGCGCGAAGGTGTGATTAAAATTACGGGTGACGAGCAGAATACACAAAAAGCTGTTTACGTTTTTGAAAATTTAAAGGGCATTGTGGAAAAAGGAGACGGTCTCGGGGAACAGGATGTTCGCTATGCGATTACAATGGCGGAGGATGGGATTACCTTCTCCGCCGCCGAGCTTGGGGATAATTACGTTTGCATTACTGCAAAAGGCAAGCCCATCAAAGCAAAAACGCTCGGCCAGCGCCATTATATTGATTGTATTCGAAAAAATACAGTCTGTTTTGGTATCGGCCCCGCAGGCACAGGGAAAACCTACCTTGCAGTAGCCATGGCGGTAGATGCGTTTCGCAAAAAGCAGGCAGATAAAATTATTTTAACGCGCCCCGCCGTGGAAGCGGGCGAAAAGCTTGGTTTTCTACCCGGCGACCTGCAAAATAAAGTCGATCCGTATTTGCGCCCTTTATACGATGCCCTCGGCGATACATTAGGCAATGAGAGCTATCAGAAATACTTTGAACGCGGGCTTATCGAGGTCGCGCCTCTTGCGTATATGCGCGGGCGCACGCTCGACAATGCTTTCATCATTTTGGATGAAGCACAAAATACGACGCCCGAACAAATGAAAATGTTTTTAACCCGTATCGGGTTTGGTTCCAAAGCCATTATCACGGGTGACATCACACAAGTGGATTTGCCGGACGGCAAGCGTTCAGGGCTTAAAGATGTAATGCAGATTTTGAAAAATATTGAAGGCATCGAATTTGTGCACCTTTCTTCAAAGGACGTTGTCCGTCACCCCTTGGTGCAGAAAATTATTGACGCCTACGAAAAAAATACAAATAAAAGAAAGTAAGCGATGCAAAAATGAAAAAATTTTTAATTATCTCCGGCACATTTCTTATCACCTTTCTGCTTGTACTCAGCGGGCTCCGTCCTACGCAGTATGACATTGTTGCAGGGCGCACAGCGCCGGCAGATATCTACGCAAACCGCGAAATTACGGACAAGCTGACCACAGAAAAACGCCGTCGCGAGGCAGAGGCTGACCTTACGGATAAATACGATATTTCAGAGGATGCGGCACGCCGTTCAAAGGATGCACTCACCGCCCTTTTTGAAGTTGTGAACAGAGAACGGACTGCCCTTCCCGAATCGCAAAATAAAACAGTCGGCAATGTGGATATATCTCCTTGCCTTGCCATGTCGGATTCGACGTACGAAAGCTTTCGCCGCACCATAACAGAAGTGCAACATACACTTTTGGAAAACGGCGTTCTCAATAAGGAAGATGCTGTTTCGGATGCAGAATCCATGTTCCGCGGCATGTTTAACGTGTCGGAAATTACCTGTGCACGCTCGATTTTGACAGAAACGCTTACAGAAAACAAGGTGTTTAGTCCCGAAAAGACGGAGGAGGCACGACAGAATCTGCGAAATAGCGTTGAAGCGGTAACCTATAAGGCAAATCAAATTATTGTGCGCCGTGGTGACATTGTTTCCGAGGCGCAGTATGAGGTGCTCTCAGAGCTTGGTATGGTAAAAGCAAACGCTGGTTCTATTCGTTTTCTGTCCGTATGCGGCACATTTGTCCTTTTATGCGCACTCTTTGCATCCCTGTACCTTTATATACGGCGTTTTGTGCGTGAATGTCTTGAAAAAAACGGGCTCCTATTTATGGCGTCTACAATTTTCGTGCTTAGCCTTTTGATGGGCTGGGCAGGCACCGCAGACACCGTAAATCCCTATCTTCTTCCGCTTGTAACAGGCACCGCACTATTGGCAATTTTGTTGGATATTCGTTTTGCCGTCCTTTATAATGCTGTCACTTCCCTCTTATGTGTTTTGATTTTCGAGGGTGACGTATACTGCCTTGCAAGCCTCCTTTTAAGCGGCACACTTTCTGCGTTTGTTTTCACACGGCAGGGGGTCCGTCGCACGTTGGTTTTCTCAGCAATTATCCAAGCCGTCTCAACTGCTGCCCTCTACTTTGGCATTGCCGTTTTGGAGGGGGCCGAGGTCGGCGCTGCGCTTTTACGCGGCGTATACGGACTTGCCGCAGGCGGGATGACCTCTGTTTTAGTCATCGGCACACTGCCGTTTTGGGAATATGCCTTCGATGTTACAACACCCTATAAGCTTTTGGACCTTGCAAATCCTGAGCAGAAGCTCCTAAAACGTCTTTTAACGGAAGCCCCCGGCACATATCATCACAGCCTTATGGTCGGCAATCTGGCCGAGGCCGCTTGCGACGCAATTGGCGGCAATGCACTTTTAGCGCGTTGCGGGGCATATTATCATGATGTCGGTAAACTTCGTCGTCCGCAATATTTTAAGGAAAATCAGTATACAGAAAATCCGCACGATAAAATGTCGCCGACACGTAGCGCCTCCGTCATTTGTGCGCATGTTAAAGATGGAGTGGAACTTGCCCGTCAGCACCGTTTGCCCGGCGCTATCCGTAATATCATTTTGTCTCACCACGGCAATTCCCTCGTGTCCTTTTTCTATCATAAAGCGACCATTGAAAATGAAGGGGATGTGGAAGAAGCAAAATTTCGGTATAATGCACCGCGCCCGCATACCAAAGAAGAGGCTGCCGTTATGCTTTCGGACTCGGTCGAGGCCTCCGTTCGCTCCCTGGCAGATAAAACGGAAACCGCCATTCGCGATATGGTACATAAAATTGTGCAGGGCAAATTGAAGGATGGTCAGCTTCGCGACAGCGGGTTGACACTTCGTGACATTGAACTTACCGAAGATGCTTTTGTTCACGTTTTTTGTGGCTATTTCCATAGCCGTATCGAATATCCCGATATGGAGAAAAAAGAACCGCCGAAAGAAGGAGTATCATGAACAAAATATTTATTCGAAATGAGCAGAAAAAACATCCCTTATCGCTCTCGGCACGCCTTCTTGTGCGCCGCGCCGTATGTGCCGCCATCCGTGCAATGGGTGATAAAAACCGCGATGTGTCTGTCCTCATCACGGATAACGCCAATATTCGCACACTCAATCATGACTTTCGCCAAATCGACCGCGAGACCGACGTGCTTTCCTTCCCGATGGACGATGATGAAAGGCTTCTCGGGGACATTGTGATTTCCCTGGAGAAGGCATACGCTCAAGCCGACGAATATGGCCACACGCCCGCGCGCGAGCTTGGATTTTTAACGGTACATTCCATGCTCCATCTGTATGGATTTGACCATATGGAAGAAAGAGACAGGAAAAAAATGCGCCATGCGGAAGAAAAAATACTGGCATCCATCGGTCTTGTCCGCGACGTGAAAAATTAAAGGAGATTTTTATGGATTTACTGAAAAAAGCATACGAAGCCGCAGAAAATGCATATGCCCCCTACTCAAACCTCAAGGTCGGCGCAGCACTTTTGTGTGCAGACGGCACAGTGATTTCAGGCTGTAATGTCGAGAATGCCTCTTTTGCTGTTTCCTGTTGTGCAGAACGCACAGCCCTTTTTTCTGCTGTGGCAACCGGCAAACAAAGCTTTTCGGCAATTGCCTGTACGCACACGCCCTGCGGCATCTGTCGCCAGGCACTTTCCGAATTCGGGGATATGGATGTGATAACGCCGGACGGCATCTGTCGCCTCTCCGAGCTTTTACCATCTGCGTTCTCAATAGAAAAAAAGCCCAATCTGTAAAATTCAAAACAAAAAGTTGTTGACGTATCTATAAAAATATGGTATACTATGTTGTGTTAGCGTAAAGGGGACTATGGCTTTGAATGTTTTTATGCAGGAAGCGTTGTCCGTTGCAAAACGGGCTTTGGAGAATACAGTTAAAGAAGTTCCCGTTGGTGCAGTCGTTGTGCAAAATGGTATTGTTATTGCCTCCGCACATAATGAAAGGGAACACCTTTGTGACCCTACTGCCCATGCAGAAATTTTAGCGCTTCGGCGTGCAGCTGCATATCTTGGTGATTGGCGGCTTTCAGATTGTGACCTTTATGTCACCCTGGAGCCCTGTCCGATGTGCTTGGCGGCTATTAAGGCCGCACGCGTGCGACGGCTTTACTGCGGCGCATATGCATCAGAAAATCCAAACTCTAACCATCCCGCGCACATGGAAATCTACTATGGGATTGACGAAACGCCTTGCTCTGAACTTCTGCAAAAATTTTTTGCCGCGCAAAGACAGAAAACATAATGTCTGTATAAAACTGCGCTTTTGCGATCATCAAATCACTCAGGATAAGTATCGAAGCGGTCATAACGGGGCGCACTCGAAAGGCTCTACATCTAATGGAACTCTCGTAGCCCGAAACCCTTGATTTTATGCGGTTTCTGTAATTTTATTTTTAACTAATTCTTGCTTGTTTTGCCCTTGTATTTGCCTTAAATATCATTTTGCCAAATTTGTCAGGGCTGACATATAAAACAATTTCATATCTGGAGAAGTATCGAAGTGGTCATAACGGGGCGCACTCGAAATGCGTTTGCCTTAACGGGCACGTGGGTTCGAATCCCACCTTCTCCGCCAGTGTTTATGCGGGTTTGCAGGTTTGCAAACCCGCATTTACTTTGTCTGAACCGGGCCTTGTTTTGCCCAAATCTGCCTTGATTTGCCCTAAACTGTTTCATTATCCTTACCATAGATTATCTCCTTCATTGTTTCTGTTGCTGATATTTTATCAGTATAATCTAGGTGGGAATATATATTTGCAGTTGTTGCATAATCACTGTGCCCGAGTATCATTTGAATCTTCTTCATATTAACACCGTTTTTCAGCATTATACTTGCTGCAGTATGTCGGCAGTCATAAAGTCTTAAATTACGAATTTTATTCTGGCTAATAATCCTCTTAAAATTATCCGACAATGTTCTCGGTTTAATCAATTCACCAATCTCATTGACGCAAACATAATCAGAATCTTCACGATAGTAGCTTCTTTTGAAAAGCTTTCTGTATTCCTGAATGCTTTGCTTCTTTTCTAAAAGCAATTCCTTAACCGGAGCTACTAATGGAAGCGAACGATAACTACTACTGTTTTTAGTTAAATCTTCTTTAACCATTTGCAGGTGTCTGTCAACCTTTGTTTCAGTTACAGTATGTGCAATCAAAAAGGTATCGTTGTCAAAATCAATGTTCTGCCATTTAAGACCGATCGCTTCTTCACGACGAAGTCCGTAAAACAACATCATTGTTATAGGAATTTCAAATATCGTATCGCTTATCAACGCAAGTATTTTTTGAGCTTCCTCAACAGTATATGTCTGACCGTGGTATGGCTCCTTTTTCGGAGGATCCACACACTCCATAGGGTTTGAGTCAATAAGCTGTAGTTTTCTTGCATCTTTGAAAGCTTTATGTATATTTGCATGATAGCTTTTAACTGTTGTACCTTTTACACGTTGTCTTTGCTTCGTATAAAAGTCCTGAATATGCTTAGGTGTAACATCTCTAAGCTTAAGCTTCATTGGTTTAAAATATGGAATTATAATTCCGTAAACATTGTCATGATAACCGCTGTATGTAGTAGGTCGGATTTGTAGCTTCATCTTTTCCAGCCATTGTTTCATATAATCGGTGAAAAGTATGTCTTTTGTGCTGTTGCCGTTTGCTACAAGCTCTGCCTCCTGCTCACGTTGAAAATCAATCAGCATATCCTGAGCACGTTTCTTGTTGCCTCGTTCCGGTAGCTCTGTGCTTTTCGATTTCCTTTGTCTCTTACCTTCTGCGGACACCCAGGAAAGCTTCATATGGTAAATACCTTTGATAACCTCCAGATGTCCTGACACCTTAATTTCCTTTTTCAAAAATAATCACCCTCTTACGATACTAACATTTCTACAAGCTTTGCTTTCACTATCCTATATTCTCGTCCAATCTTCACGGCGTGCAGTTCCTTGTTCTTAATTGCCATATAAAGCGTTTTCTTGCTGACATTAAGAATTTCAGCTGCCTGATCCGACGTGAGCACATCAGGATAATGCTTTAGCTTCTGTGTGTAATTCAATACGTTCATACTATTA
>JAZNUV010000032.1:0-60657 GCA_045592445.1 Clostridia bacterium
AAAGGTCTTGACAGTGAACTGACGATGGAAGCGATCGACCGCGCTTGTGAACTGATAGAAATGCTTGGCGCAGGTACGGTGGTCGGCGGTGCCGTTGACATATATCCCGCTCTGCCCGAAAAACGTGTTTTCACGCTTTCACCTCAGAAAATCAATGCGTTTTTGGGTACGGATATTGCCGCAGGACGTATGGTGGATATTTTAACTGCCATTGGATTTCGGGTGGAAGGGGACAAGGTAGAAGCACCCTCCTTCCGTGCAGATATAGAAGAATTTGCTGATATTGCAGAGGAAATTGCCCGCTTTTACGGGTATACGGAAATTCCGTCTACACCGCTGCACGGCGTTTCGGGCATCGGCGGGCGCAATCGCGCACAGGCGATGGAAGAAAAAATTGCGGATTTGCTTGCATCACTTGGCTACTATGAAGTGATGACCTCATCCTTTACAAAGCGGGATGCCGCTTCCATGCTCGGACAAACCGACGCGGGCGTGATTGCAATCCGAAATCCCTTAGGGGAAGAAAATGCTGTTATGCGGCATACGCTTTTGCATACCAATTTAGAGGTATTGGCGCACAACTTTAACCAACGCACACGCGCGGCACATACTTTTGAAATCGGTAAAATTTATAAGGATTTAGACGAAAAAACGCTGGCGAAGGAGCCGAAAATGCTCTTTATCGGCGGCTATGATACAGACTTTTTCAGCTTAAAGGGCACGATTGAGGAACTTTTGGACGCAGTCGGCGCGCAGGATGTACGGTTTAAGGCGGCGCCGCCTTCTAAAACATTCCATCCGGGCAAATCAGCAATTCTTCTCCTCGACGGGGAGGAAGCAGGCATATTCGGTGAAATTCATCCGGAGGTAGCAGTTCGCTATGGGCTTGAGACCGAGGTGTACGCGGCGGAGCTTTCCTTTGAAAAGATTTTGGGGTCCGCCACCGAAGTGAGACAGTATAAGTCTTTGGCACGGTTCCCCGCTGTCAGTCGCGACCTTGCCATTTTAATTGATGATACAGTAGCGGCAGCAGATGTTTTCGAGGTTATAAAGAAGTATGCGGGCGGTAAAGCGGAAGAAATTAAGCTTTTTGACGTATATCGCGGAAAACAGGTGCCCGAAGGAAAAAAGAGTATGGCATACAGCATCACATTCCGTGCACAGGATAAGACCTTAAGCGATGCGGATGTAAGCCGTATTACGGATAAAATTTTGCGTATGTTGGAAAAGGAATTTGGTGCAGTACAAAGATAATATTGCTTTGCATGAAAGAAGGAAACGTATGGAATATACAATGGAAATTGCGGGACTTACAAGGCATTTGCCGCTTTGCCCCATTGGTGAGGATCTGTATATTGGTGCATTTATTCTGTTCGGGGACACACCCCTTACAGAGGCCGCAGCGGCCGCCCTTCTCAAAAAAGCACCGCCGTTTGACGTTTTAATTACAGCGGAGTCAAAAGGCATACCGCTTGCATATGAGATGGCGCGGCAAAGTGGCAAACCGTATGTGGTGGCAAGGAAAGGCGCAAAGCTTTATATGCGGGATATTTTGTCGGTTGATGTCAGGTCCATTACCACGGAAAAACTGCAGACTTTATACATTGGCGGTGACGAGGCAGATCGAATGCGCGGCAAACGCGTCCTTTTGGTGGATGACGTGATCAGCACGGGTGCGTCGCTTTCTGCATTGGAAACACTTGTCGAACGTGTGGAGGGTACTATCATTGGCAGAATGGCCGTGCTCGCGGAGGGAGACGCCGCAAAAAGAAACGATATTCTGTATTTGGAGGAGTTGCCGCTTTTTCGAAAGGACGGCACAAAGCTATAATGTCGAAAAAAAACCAACAAGGCGAGAAAATGGAGAGAGTGCTCGAAGCACTCCTCCACCGCATTCTGTATCGCGTAGAGCTTCCGAAAAAAGACGTGCGTGGTATGCGTGCGGACTTTCTGCGCCTTTTTTCTTTTTATCAGGCAGAGGGACTTTCGCCCAAGGCGATACGTCTTCGCGTTGGCGAAGATATATTGGGTGACTTTTATCGGTCGCCGCGTCCCGATGACTGGTACCCCTTAGACAGTGCAGCTAAGGTATATCCGCTTTCACTTACCCATACGCGGATGACGATGTTTCGCGTTTCAGCATATTTAAAAAACCCCGTACAGCCTGCTGTTTTACAGGTGGCACTTTTATCCTGTATCAAACGTTTTCCGATGTTTGCAGTCAGCCTAAGGCGCGGTGTTTTTTGGCATTATTTAGATGGCATTCGCCGTCGCTTTTGTGTGGAAGAGGAGAGTGAAGCGCCCTGCACATATATGTCGATGCGTACGAAAAATGCACCCTGCTTTAAAGTGCGCTACTATAAAAACAGAATTTCAGCAGAGTTTTTTCATGCACTTACGGATGGAAGCGGTGCAATGGTTTTCTTAAAGACCCTGCTTTCGGAATATTTGCGTCTTTTGGGTATCGAGGTCGAAAAGGACGAATCCATCCTGGATGTTTCCGCATCACCCTTGGCGGAGGAGGCGGAAAACGCTTTTTTAAATACTGCGAAAGATGCTAAGGCGTGCGGATTTATGCAGCATCAGGCATTGCAAATCGGGCAGAAAAAACGAAAGTGCCGCACGGCACGTATTATGCAGTTTCAGATGCCGGCGGACAAACTATTGGAGGCGGCGCATAATCAAGATGCGACTGTAACTGCCTTTTTATCTGCCGCAATCCTTCGTGCCGCACGGGAGAGTATACCGTATGCGGCGGCGGGGGACCGCTTGCAAGTGCAAGTGCCCGTCAATATGCGGCAGGTATATCCGACAAAATCACTTCGAAATTTTTCACTATATGCGGTTTTGAGTGTAGAATATCAAGAAGAAAATCCGTTGCCGCTTGTCAAAGAACAACTTGCAGCTTCTACGGAAAAAGCGTATTTAGACGGCATGCTCCACAGTACGCGGAATATGACAGAAAATCCAGTAGTACGCTATATGCCGCTGGGTCTAAAAGGTGCGGCACTTCGGAAAATTTACGGTTTTTTAGGGGAAAAGGTTTTAACTTCAACCCTTTCCAATATTGGTGTCGTGAAAAACGAGTTCGGTGGGAAGGTGGAACGGTTTGATGCCATGATCGGCTCGGCATACCCCACCAATACGAAATGTGCACTCATTTCATATCAAAATTGTGCGATACTTAGTATTTCCTCGCGAATTCGGGATAATATGTTTGAGGAAAGACTCTACCATATTTTGCGGAAGGCGGGCATTCCGATAGAAGTGGAGGGGACAGTATGAGGATTTGTGATGCGTGCGGCGCGCGCTTCGGAGAAGGTTTTTCATTTTGCCCGATATGTAAAATGGAGACGGCGGAGCCTGCAAATCGAGATGCAGCACTTTATCCGCCATGCCGCAATAAGGCACGCGCAGCGTCTGTTTTACGTCTTATCGGCATCTGCGTTTTATGGGGCGGTATTTTGGCAAGTGTAGTCGTCAATCTTGCGGTAGGCGGCGCCCCGTGGTGCTTATATGTTTTGTCTGGCACTTTTACACTCTACGTGTTGGCGTTCGGCGATCATTTTATGGAAAATAGTGTCGTAGAGCGCATCGCTTCAGGCGGCTTGGCAATATCACTTCTTCTTTTTGTGATAGAACGGCTGACGGACAGTGGCCGCTGGGCAACGCATATTGCGGTGCCAATGGTTCTTTTTGCCGCACTTTTGGCGGCGGCACTTATTTATCTGATTCGTTTTGATACACAAAGAAACACCTTTTTGTCTCCGCTTGCCATTATCTTAGGCTCTTTGTGTGCGGCCGGGTTTTCACTTTTTGGCGGCAATCCACTACATTGGCCACTGATTGTGCTTTCAGGGGTATCACTTCTTGTTATGGTGGTGACGGGGATACTCTACCGAAAGCCCTTTATGACTGAATTGAGAAAAAAATTGCATCGGTAGGATGCAGGTATAAAAAGAAAGGATGCGTAAAGATGCAGGGAACAGTAAAAATAGTAAATGTGAATGCAAACGCAAACGCCATTTTATCTGCCGCCGGGCGGATTTCGACAACCAAGGGAACGGCAGATGAAATCTACGAAAAATCGTGCGGGAATGCTGATGAAACCAATATCAGGCTGATTGAAAAGGTGTTGGCGTCAGGACATTTGTCGGTGCTTGAGCATGTGTACTTCAATCTTTCGTTTGACAACGTTTCGGTCGCGGTTGAACAGTTTATGATTGAGTTTCGTCTGGCGTCCTTTACGGTAAAATCCCGTCGCTATGTGGATTTTACCGATATGGGGTATTATGTGCCTGACTTTGGAAATAATGCAGCACTCAAAGAGGCATACCACACGCATATGCGCTATCTTTTCGATACCTATGCGTATTTTCTTGAAAAAGGTGTGCCGAAGGAAGATGCGCGGTTTATCCTGCCGTATGCCTTTTGCAGTAATTTTTACTGCTCGATGAATGCGCGGGAGCTTGTGCATGTACTGCGGGAGATGGTTGCAGGGCGCGGCACGACACAGCCCGAAATCTACGCGCTCGGCACAATGCTTTTAAAAGCGTGCAAAGAGATGTTTCCGTACTTCCCCGTCGAGGTGGGACAGCTGCAGGAAAATACAGTTTTTTCTCAGGAAAAGCAAGTGCCCGAGGCAGAACTTGTTTCAATTTTGAGCGGAACAGAAAATCCCGAACTTATTTTAAAAGAGGCATACAAATTGCAAAATGGTGCGGAAAGCGGTATGCCCGATATGAAGATGCTTTTGGGAAGGGCAAGAATGCGTGAACTGGAGCAGCTGCACTACACGATTTCATTTAATAAAATTTCGCTCGCAAGCCTTACGCATTTGGCGCGGCACCGTATGCAATCGCTTCTTGTACCTGACTTTCGGCGCGTTTGCGATTTTTCAGCTTTTGTTGTACCAAAGAGCATTATAAAGGCAGGAGAAGAGGCGCGCTATCGCGAGGTCTTTCAAAAGAGCAAGGCAGCGGCAAAGGCGCTTTTGGCGCTCGGCCTTTCAGATTGCGACCGTATGTATCTTTTCCTAAGCGGTCTTACCATTCGTGTGATGACAACAATGAATGCGCATGAACTCTTCATATTCTTCCGCCTTAGGACCTGCAATCGTGCACAATGGGAAATTAAAAATTGCGCGGACGCGCTACTCGGCCTTCTGCGCGCCAAATACCCTGACGTATTTTGCGCAATGGGACCTTCCTGCTATGCACAGGGGAAATGCCCCGAAGGGAAGATGAGCTGCAAAGAGATGCAAAAGATGTGCGAGATTTACGGAAAACAGTGATGTGATTTAAAAGACATTTTAAAAGTGATTTGTGATTCGATTTATAGGATAAAAATGCAATATAGTTATATTTTTGCGTGTAATAATACAAGTATACCGTAAGGAACAATGTTATAATTGTAGTAGGAAACGAAATGTAAAAGGAGGAGAAAGTACATGGCAAAAAATCATATGTGTGATTCATATCCCGTAATCGGCATACGCCCGATTATCGACGGACGGCGCGGTGCCTTAAAGCTTCGCGAAAGCCTTGAGGACCAAACAATGGGTATGGCAATGGCGGCAAAAAAACTTTTTGAGGAGAATTTGCGCTATTCAAACGGCGAACCTGTAAAGGTTATTATCGCGGATACGACAATCGGCCGCGTGACAGAATCTGCCGCATGTGCGAATAAATTTAAAAAAGAAGGCGTAGACATTACGCTTAGCGTAACGCCCTGCTGGTGCTACGGCTCGGAAACGATGGATATGGACCCAATGACCATCAAAGGTGTATGGGGCTTTAATGGTACGGAACGCCCGGGCGCTGTATATCTTGCAGCGGTGCTTGCCACTCATGCACAAAAAGGATTGCCCGCATTTGGCATTTATGGGCATGAGGTGCAGGACAGAGACGATGTTACGAAAATCCCTGAGGACGTAAAAGAAAAGCTTTTGCGTTTCGGTCGTACAGCGATTGCCGCTGCCAGTATGCGCGGTAAGTCGTACCTGCAAATCGGTTCGGTTTGCATGGGTATCGGTGGTTCAATTATGGACCAGGCATTTATGGAAGAATACCTCGGTATGCGCGTTGAATCCGTGGATGAAGTAGAAATTCTGCGCCGTATGGAAGAGGGCATCTATAACAAGGAAGAATATGAAAAAGCCCTTGCCTGGACGAAGGAACATTGCAAAGAAGGGCGGGACGATAATCCCGATTTTGTAAAATTCACACCCGAGCAGAAAGAAAAACAATGGGAATTTACCATAAAAATGTACTGCATTATCAAAGACCTTATCCAGGGTAATCCGAACTTACCTGAGGGCTGTGAGGAAGAAATGTGCGGGCATAATGCAATTTGCGCAGGATTCCAGGGGCAACGTCAATGGACGGATCATTGGCCGAACTGTGATTATCCCGAAGCTATTTTAAACTCCACCTTTGATTTTGAGGGCAAAAAAGAACCGATTGCTTTTGCAACGGAAAATGATGTTTTGAATGGTATTGGCCTTCTTTTTGGAAAACTTCTTACGAACCGCGCACAGATTTTTGCTGATGTGCGTACCTTCTGGTCCCCCGAAGCCACAAAACGCGTTACGGGCTATGATTTTGAAGGCCGCGCAAAGGAAAACGGCGGTATTATTCACCTTCTCAATTCCGGTGCGGCATGTCTGGATGCGTGCGGCGAGTGCCGTGACGAAAACGGCAATGCAGTTATGAAGGAATGGTGGGACGTAACGGAAGAGGATATCAAGAAAATGACGGATGCGACCGTATGGTGCGAAGCCGGATATGATAACTTCCGCGGCGGCGGTTTCTCTTCTCACTTTACAACAAGAGCTGAAATGCCCGCTACGATGATGCGTTTAAATCTTGTCAAAGGCTTAGGCCCTGTTGTGCAGATTGCAGAAGGCTGGACAGTGAATTTGCCTGATGAGGTATCCGATACACTCATGGAACGCACAAATCCCACATGGCCCTGCACATGGTTCACACCGCGTTGTGACGGCAAGGAAGGAAGCCCCTTCAAATCTGCTTATGATGTTATGAATAACTGGGGCGCAAATCACGGCGTAATTTCCTACGGTCATATCGGTGCTGATTTGATTACGCTTTGTTCGATACTCAGAATCCCCGTATGCATGCATAATGTGTCAGAGGATAAAATATTCAGACCTGCAAGCTGGAACGCTTTCGGTATGGATAAAGAGGGACAAGATTACAGAGCGTGCCAGGCATATGGCCCCATGTACAAAAATATTCGGTAGTCTCCAGCTTGGACTGAAAAAGCAAATTTGCTTTTGATAATTTTAAAAATATCTTTTCTGAAAAAAGACACCCGAGACAGTACACATGTACTGATTCGGGTGTTTTTTCGTTTATATTGTAGGGGGCTGTTTCAGTCACCTTAGCTGTCTGTCCTTTTCGAATTGCGATCAGTCGGGTTCATTTTAGATTGGACGTTTTAAAAAAGGAGTCATGTTCCAAGGGAAAAGGATTACAATTTATTTTAATTTACAAAATGGTAAAAAAGCTTGCAATTTATTAAGAACCAAGGCGAAATGTGACAAAAATACGTCCTTTTCGGCTCTGCCCGCCAATGCGCTCAAGGTAGACACGGCCATGGCGATGCCACTTGATTTTATCGCCTTCACTTATGGAAAAGCTGGATTTGGAAACAATAAGGTCGTTTACATAAATTGCGCCGCTTTCTACTGCCGCTGTTGCCGCGGAACGGGGAACGCCGAAGGCGGCGCTTACGGCGGCATCAATACGAAGAGAGGAAAGTGTAACGGTTTTTTCTACTGTATCAGTCACGGGAACTGTAAGAGCAGAAATCGGCAATTCTGTAACGGAAAGACGCGTGCGGCCTGCGCTCGTAAGATTTGTGAGGATGAAATCGGCAAGCTCCGCACTGACAAGAAGCTGCGCGCTGTCCTTCGTGACAAGAATATCGCCGATGCCGTCACGCGAAAGACCAAGCCCCAAAACAGAACCAAGATAGTCGCGGTGTGTGGGAGGTTGGGGTGCAGAATGTGCAGCACAAAGGAGAGATATGGAATTCTCAGGCGGGCTATCCATATAGGAAGGCAAGAAAAACAACATTTTCCGTTCTGCATCTTCAAAGCCGCCCCATAAAACGGGCGGAACAGAAAAGGATTTTGCTGCCGTGCGTATGAGAGACTGCTGGCGCAAATCCAGAAAATGAATGCTGGTCGGAATATCCCTTGCGATACAGAGCGCTTCCTTATCTAAAACATGTGCAAGTAAAAGCTTATCCTCTTCTGAGGCGGCAAATTGTTCAATAAATTCTCTCTTTTTCATAACTGCCTTCCAATCTTTGTTTTACGGGTTATACGAAGTATACCATATTTTACATATGATTTCAATGGGAAAAAATATAGGGGAAAATATTATTTGTAAATTTTTAAAATACGTTTGCTTTTATGTGTGTTTTATATTATAATGATAGATGAATATAGAAAAAAAGGAAATAAAACACAATGGAAATGGAAATAAAATTATTGCGGCAGAGCGCCGTGCCAAGCTATAAAACAGATGGCGCAGCAGGGATTGACCTTGCGGCGTGTATAGAGGAAAGCATGTCGCTTTCGCCGATGGAGCGCAAAATGGTACCGACGGGGGTTTGCGTGGCAATCCCGAAGGGAAATGTGGGGTTGGTGTTTGCAAGAAGCGGTCTTGCAACGCGCTACGGGATTACGCTGACAAACTGCGTGGGTGTCATCGACAGTGATTACAGAGGTGAAATCATGTGCAGTCTTATCAATCTCGGCGGTGAAACATATACGATAAATCCCGGGGACAGGATTGCGCAGCTTGTGATCATGCCTGCCCCGCAGGTGGCGATTCAGGTCACGGACAAACTTTCCGAGACGGAGAGAGGAGAGGGCGGCTTTGGCTCAACCGGCAGATAAGCTGATACTGGCGTCCGCATCGCCGCGGCGGCGTGAAATTTTAGAGGCGGCGGGGATTGCCTTTTCTGTGCGTCCCGTAGATATAGATGAAACGATGGAACCGTTTTTGTCACCACAAATGGCGGTGCAACTTGTAGCTGCAAAGAAGGCCGCGGCAGCTGCAAGCAAAGAGGATGGTGTTGTGATCGGTGCGGACACCATTGTTGTAAATGAAGGCAGAATTCTCGGCAAGCCCCACAGTGAGGAAGAGGCATTTTCAATGCTCAAACAGCTTTCGGGGAAAACCCATACGGTGATGACGGGGATCGCAGTCGTACACGCTCGTGACGGGCGCATGCGGACACATTGCGAGCAAACGAACCTGCGCTTTCGGACTCTTTCCAATGCGGAAATTCTGGACTATATTAAAACAGGCGAGCCGATGGATAAAGCCGGTGCGTACGGCATACAGGGGAAGGGCGGCGCTTTCGTAGAAAAGATTGAGGGCGATTTTCAAAATGTAGTCGGTCTGCCGCTTGCGGCACTTTCCCGTCTTTTAGAAGAAATGTAGAGGTGCAGGAAATGGCAAATTTTTTTAAAAGCAGATTTTTTGTAGTACTTTTGATTGTAACGGTGCTGATTTTAATTTTAATGGCAGTGTCGACTGTCAAAACAGAAAAGGCATCTTTTGCAGAGGACGCTTTGGGTGTTGTTGTTTCGCCGGTGCAACGGGTTTTTCACAGCATCGGGGAAGGAACGGCGTCCTTTTTCGACAGGTTTAAATCCAATTCGCGCTATCGGGAGGAAAACGAAGCGCTGAAAGAAAAGGTCGCAGCACTCGAGGCGGAAACACGTGATTTTTATAAGATTAAAAATGAAAATGAACGGTTGCGCGGGCTTTTGGCGCTCGGGGAAAGCCATGCGGATTATGAAATGGTCGGTGCGCGCGTGATTGCGAAAGACGCGGGCGCATGGTACAATGCGTTTAAAATTGATAAGGGTACGGCGAACGGACTGAAAAAGTACGATGCAGTGATGACAAATACAGGGCTTGTCGGCTATATTTACGAGGTTGGCACAACCTGGAGCAGCGTCGTTTCCGTAATTGATTCCAAAAGCGCGGTGGGGTGTATTATAGAAAGAACGGGTGACACCGCAATTTTAGAAGGTAGCTTGGATTTGATGACGGAGGGCCTTTGCAAATTATCGTATTTATCGAGAGATGCTCAAGTTGCCGTTGGTGATTTTGTGGAAACCTCGGGCCTCGGCGGTATATATCCTGAGGGTCTTTTAATTGGAAAAATTAAGAGCCTCTCTGTGGACGCACAGGGCCTTTACTACGAGGCGTTGGTGGAGCCGGTGACAGATTTTAACCGAATTGTAGAGGTTATGGTCATCCGCAAGCAGGAGGAAGGATAATGCGGCATGTATGGAAGGTATTGGTGTTGTTGCTTGCTTTTTTGGCAGATACAACAATCAGTACCTACATTGGAATATTAGAAATATCGCCCTCATTTCTTTTGGCAGTGACGATTGCCATGGCTATGGCTTCCACACCGGCAGAGGCTGGTGTATACGGGTTTTTGGCAGGTGTTTTGATGGATGTAAGTTGGGGGCGCACCTTTGGGTTTTATACGCTTTTATTTCTTTATACGGCGCTCGGCGCGCGCATGTTTTTGGAATTGGTATACAAAAACACACCTGCGATTACTGCTGGCACTGCATTTGTGGCATCCTTTTTGTGTGATGTCGTTTTGTGCGTATTCGGATTTACTGTGTGGGGCGAAGGTGGCTTTTTGTATGCAATCTTTCGCATCATTGTTCCGAAGGCGGCGTATACGGCCATTGCGGAGCTCATACTGTTTTATCCGGTAATGGCGATTGCAAAGCCAAAGACGGAAAGGAGGACGCGCCTTTGAAAAGATATCGTGTCATTTATTTTATCATTGCGGTATTTGTGTTTGCCGTTTTTTGCCGTTTGGTGGATTTGCAGATTATAAATGGGAGTGCGTATCTGGAAGAAAGCCGCATGCGGCTTGTGAAAACCAGTACAATTAAAGCACCGCGTGGAGAAATATTAGACAGAAACGGGAAATCTCTTGTAACAAACGAAACCGTATTTGCAATACGGCTTTATAAGGCAAGCAACATGGATAATACAACGCAAAATGATTTGCTTTTACGCCTTTATTATGCAGTTTTGAATGACGGTATATCCATGACAGACAGCTTCCCCATTCGTGGCGGATTCTTTACGCGGGAAGGGGAGAATTTGACAAACTGGAAGAAAAAATATGACGTGCCGGAGGATGCAACGCCCCAAACGGTAATCGAATATTTTAAAGAGCGCTACGGGATTTCGGAAGCGCTTTCCAAGGAGGAGGCACGCACACTCGTCGGCATACGGTATGAGATGGAGGAAACGGGATTTTCTTCTGAGATTCCCTACACATTTGCGGAAGGGATTTCCGTGGGACTTATGACAAGGCTTAAGGAACAAAAAATGGATTTCCCGGGTGTTGTAATCGAAACAACGCCTGTGCGCCGCTTTTCAGGCGGGATGGCAGCAGCCCATGTTTTGGGGCGTGTAGGCAAGCTTTATAAAGAAGAATATGAAGCGCTGCAGGGAAAAGACTATTCCATGAATGATGTAATCGGGAAGCAAGGAATAGAAAAGGTTCTGGAGGATGATTTGCGCGGCAAGGATGGACTTGCCCGCGTAGAACAGAGCATGGATGGACAAAGTGTTGCCACCGTGGAAGAGAAAGCTGCAAAAAAAGGGAATAATGTGGTACTGACTTTAGATTTAAAATTGCAACAGAGTGCAGAAAAAGCGCTTTCAGATGCAATCATGTATGTGCGTGAGCAAAGCGTGTATGAGAATGGCGAGGGTGCAAATGCTGCATGCGGTGCACTCTGTGCCATTGATGTCAACACGGGTGAAATTTTGGCACTTGTATCTGCACCAGGCTTTAATCCGTCCACGTTCTACGAGGACTACGAAATTCTGCGTACCGACTCGCGGGCGCCTATGTTTAATCGAGCCCTTGCGGGCACTTATGAGCCCGGCTCCACCTTCAAGATGGCAACAGCAATTGCCGCCTTAGAGGAAGGGATTATCACGCCCGCTGATACGATTGAGGACCTTGGGAAATACACATTTTATGACGATTATCAACCTGCCTGCTGGATTTACAGAGGTACAGGAACAACACATGGCTTTGTGAATGTATCGGATGCGCTAAAGCATTCCTGCAACTACTTTTTCTATGATATTGGCAGAAGGTGCGGCATTGAAAAAATGAACATGTATGCGCAATATCTCGGGCTGGGTGCAGCTACCGGTATTGAGCTTTCGGATGAGGAATCCATTGGAAAGCTTGCAGGACCTGCCCAAAGCGAGAAGGACGGCGAAAAGTGGATGCCGGGAGATACGCTGCAGTACGCAATTGGGCAATCCAAGAATTTATTCACCCCCTTGCAACTTACAAATTATTTAGCGACAATTGTAAACGGCGGAACACGATACAGAGCTCATCTTGTAAAGTCGGTACGTGACGCGGATACGGGCACACCCGTTCGTGAGGAATCACCGCAAGCACTTTCAAAAATTGCAATGTCGGAGGAAACCCGACAGGCCGTTATGGCGGGCATGCGGGACGTTGTAGAGCTTGGCACGGCAAGCACAGTGTTTGAAAACTTCATAGTGCCCGTCGGGGGAAAAACGGGTACGGCAGAGGTGCCGGGCAAGGCGGATAATGCTATTTTCGTCGGTTTTGCGCCATATGATAACCCCACCATTGCGGTATGTGCCGTTATTGAAGAGGGTGTGCATGGCGCCAATGCGGCGCGGGCGGTGCGTGACGTTTTGAGTACGTATTTCAGCAGCGAAGTGGAAACGGATGCAATACAAAAAACAAACGTATTATTGCCATAGGATGATGAGAATATGTCCATTTTGGAAATTCGTCAGAAAAAAAGAGAAAATACTGGACTAATTTCATAAAACGTGGTATACTATTTACGATATGAAGCGGGTTTTATAATGATTGCAGAATCTTGTGCCGAATGGTGCGCAAGGCAGGGAACGGCATTCGGAATGGAGGAAAAAATGGGCGAGGTAGTCGTAATTACGTCAGGAAAAGGCGGTGTCGGCAAAACAACAACGACGGCAAACCTTGGCAGTGCGCTTGCACGTATGGGGAAATCCGTCGTTTTGGTAGATGGCGATATCGGACTTCGCAATCTGGACGTATTGACGGGGATGGACAATAAAGTTGTGTATGACCTTGTGGATGTCGTAAAAGGCAAGTGCAGATTGCGGCAAGCCATTTTATCCGATTCGCGCTATCCCAAACTTCATTTGATTGCCGCTTCACAAACACAGGAAAAACGAGACGTTGAGCCCGCGGAAATGCAAGCACTTTGCGAGGAACTTCGTACACAGTACGATTTTGTACTGATTGATTGTCCCGCAGGCATTGAACATGGATTTATAAACGCCGTTTATGGGGCGGATCGGGCGGTCGTGGTTACAACGCCCGAAAATGCTTCCTTGCGTGATGCAGATAAAATTATTTCTATGCTTGACAGCGTGAAGGAATTGCCAAAGCACCTTCTAATCAATCGTGTGCAGCCGCTTATGGCGAGAAACGGTTTTGCGCCGTCTACGGCGGATATTGTGGAAATGCTTGCAATCCCGCTTATCGGCATTGTGCCTGATGATACCCATGTTTTAATTGCAAACAATGCGGGCACAGCTGTGGCGGAGAATCCAAAAAGTATGGCGGGTAAAGCCTTCCAAAACGCGGCAAGAAGGCTTTTGGGCGAAACAGTGCCGCCGCTTAAACTCCGCGAAAAGCAAAAATGGAGCGTTCGTGTTAAAAGGCTTTTCAAAAAGAAAACGGCTACCTATTAAATTTTTTGACAGAATAGAGGGATACAGATGAATATTGCGCTGATTGCACATGACAAAAAGAAGGAACTGATGGTACAGTTTTGTACAGCGTATAAAGCGGTGCTTGTGCAGCATACCTTGTATTCAACTGCCGGAACAGGGGATTTGGTAGAGGATACAACCGGTCTGCCTGTACATAAATTTCTGTCCGGTGCGCAAGGCGGGGACCAACAAATTGGCGCCAGAATTGCGTATAATGAAATAGATTTGGTTCTGTTTTTTGAGGACCCGATGACGGCGATGCCTTATGAGCCGGACGTTTCTACGATTTTACGGCTTTGCGATGTGCACACCATTCCGATTGCCACCAACATGGCAACGGCGGAAGTTTTAGTGTTGGGGCTTAACCGTGGTGACCTTGATTGGAGAAATGTCATACGAAAATAAAAAAGAGCGGTGCAGAAAGTCTGTGCCGCATTTTTTGGAGGAAAGAAAATGTTTGATTCGGTCTTATTTGATTTGGACGGAACACTTATAAATTCCGCGGAGGGCATTACAGAAGGCGTTCGATATGCGCTAAAGAAGCATAATAAGCCGTCGATTTCTTACGAATTGCGCGAAAAATTTATCGGCCCACCCATACGGGATTCCTTTATGAAAATATGCGGGGCGGATGCGGAAACGGCAGCACAGCTTCTGGCGACATACCGCGAATATTATGCAGAAAAAGGGCTTCATCAATGCGTGCCCTATCAAGGGATTCGGGAACTTTTGGAGCGGCTTCGTAACAAGGGAAAAACGCTTTTGGTAGCAACGGCAAAGCCTACATTGTATTCGCGTATAATCTTAGACGAGTGGGAGCTTTCCGGCTACTTTCAAGAAATTGTAGGTGCAGAATTTAACAAAAACTTTGAAACAAAAGACAAAATCGTGGCACTTGCAAAAACGATGGCCGTAGGAAAAAGCGTAATGGTTGGCGATACAATTTATGATGTTTTGGGGGCACATGCAAACGATTTGCCTGCCATCGGTGTATTGTACGGTTTTGGGGACCATGCGGAATTGTATGCATCAAAGCCTGAATACATTGCTGCATCTGTTGAAGAAATAGAGGGATTTATATGAAAGTAAATATGCACAATGCAAGCCTTACCATATCGGCAGTATCGCCGCGGCAATATCCGCCCGCAGCCGTGCCGGAGGTGGCAATGGCAGGGCGGTCCAATGTTGGAAAGTCCTCCTGTATCAATAAGCTTTTGAATCGGAAAAGCCTGGCGCGAACCAGCGCAACACCCGGAAAAACGGCAACTATCAATTTTTATAATATTGACGAAAAACTGTTTTTGGTGGATTTGCCGGGCTATGGCTACGCAAAGGTTTCCCGCGCGGAGCAGGAGAAGTGGGCAGTTATGATAAACACATATCTTGAAACGCGCCCGCAGCTTACGGGAGTATTGCTACTAGTGGATGCACGCCATAAACCCACTGCACAGGATAAAGCCATGTTTGATTGGATACGGCACCGCTTCGGTCATGTTTCCGTTGTGGCTACAAAGTGCGATAAGCTTGCAAAAACGAAGGTGGAGGAGCACTTGAAACTTGTGTCGGAAACGCTTGGTATGACAGAAGCCGATACACTTTTCCCGTTTTCTTCGGAAAACGGCATGGGTAAGGAAAATGTTTGGGGACATATCCTTGCATTGACAGGCATGGAAACGGACTGAGAAACGAATATTTTGGCAAGCTGTTAAAAAAATGACGTTGCAACGTCATTTTTTTGTTGAAAACGTGATTTTTTAGGAAAACTATTGACAAATATCCATTTCTTGTGTATACTAAATAAGTACGTTTGTGTTTCGTTCAAAGACACAGGCGTTGGGAGGTGGAAAGAATGGGACAGCTTATTTTAGCTGATGCTTCCGTGTTGCCGGAGGTTTTTCCGAAGGTATTAAGCGCAAAAAAACTCTTGCGAAGCGGAGAGGCGGCAACTGTGCATGACGCGGTACGTATGACAGGGATAAGCCGCAGTGCATACTACAAGTATAAGGATTATATTTTCCCGTTTAATGAAATGCAAGGCATTTTGACTATATACTTTGAGCTTATGGATATTCCGGGGACACTTTCCGAAATTTTACGAATTTTGGCAGATGCCGGATGTAATATTCTGACAATCAATCAAACTATTCCAATAAATGGCGTAGCAAGTATTACCATCACTATGCAAACAGAGGCTATCAAGGTTGGCATAGACGAGATGATGGAGGCGTTATCCGCGCCCGACGGAGTCAGAACACTGGATATTTTAGCAAAACAGTAGCAAATAAGGAGGAAAAAGAATATGATACAGATAGCAATTTTGGGATTTGGGACCGTCGGCAGCGGTGTGTACGAGGTGTTACAAAAAAACAGTGCAGTGATTGCCAAACGTGCAGGAGAAGAAATCCGCATAAAGTACATTGTGGAGCGGCGTGATTTCAGCACACACCCGGATGCTGCACTCTTTACGGATGATTATAACCGTGTACTGACGGACAAAGACGTATCCGTTGTTGTGGAAATGTTTGGCGGCATTGAGCCTGCGTACAGCTTTACAAAAAGTGCGATTTTGGCAGGTAAAAATGTTGTAACTTCCAACAAAGCTCTCGTGGCAGCGAAGGGGGCGGAGCTCTTTCAGCTTGCGCGTGAAAACGGTGTGCATTATTTATATGAAGCGAGCGTGGGCGGCGGCATACCGATTATCCGCCCGATTGGCGCATGTCTTGCGGGGAATCGCATTACGCGAGTAATGGGTATTTTAAACGGGACAACCAATTATATATTAACCAGAATGATAGAGGCGGGTATTTCGTTTGAGAAAGCGCTTTCCGAAGCACAAGCGAAAGGGTATGCGGAAAGCGACCCCTCTGCGGATGTGGAAGGGCACGACACTTGCCGAAAAATTGCAATTTTGGCATCACTTATCTTTGGGAAGGATGTGGATTATACACGCATCAGCACCGAAGGTATTGATACAATAGAGCCTGAGGATGTGGAATATGCGTCAGCACTCGGGTGTGCCATTAAGCTTATCGGCATGGCAAGAATTGGGAAGGACAGTGTTTTTGCACGCGTTTCTCCGATGCTGATTCCAAATGATTCACCGCTTGCAGGCGTGAAGGATGTTGTCAACGGGATTATGCTGACGGGGGATAGTGTAGGCGATGTAGTTTTCTGCGGCAGCGGTGCGGGCAAATTACCGACGGCGAGCGCTGTGGTCGGCGATATTATAGATATTGCACGCGGCATTCCCGAACATAGCCGCATGGATTGGGAAGCAGGCGACGGTACGTATGTAACGCCTCTTTTCGAAACCAAGACCACATGCCTCATAAGAAGCAGTGTGGAAATTGAAGATGCAACCTGTATTGATATTGGACTTGAGGATGAAAAAGGATATATTCTCCGCAATATCAATGAAGAAGAACTTTTAAATCTTGTAAAGCGCACAAGCGGTGTTAAGAAGTTTATCAGAATGTAAAAGGGGGATTATAAAATGGGACTGATTGTGCAGAAATTCGGCGGTTCCTCCGTCGCAAATGCAGAGCGCGTGTTTCGCGTAGCGAATCGCATAAAATCATATTATGACAAGGGAAATTCTATTGTAGTTGTTGTCTCTGCGCAAGGGGACACAACCGATGATTTGTTGGAAAAGGCTGCGGAAATCAATGCGGCACCATCCAAACGCGAAATGGATGTCTTGTTGTCAAGCGGTGAGCAGATTTCGATGGCGCTTTTGGCAATGGCACTTGAAAAGCTTGGGTGTCCCGTCATTAGCCTGACCGGATGGCAGGCAGGCGTAGAGACAGATTCCAAACACGGCATTGCACGGATACGCTCGATACAGACAGACCGTATCACAAGAGAGCTTGACCAGAAAAAAATCGTTATTGTAGCAGGATTTCAGGGCATCAATCGCTATGACGATATTACGACATTAGGGCGTGGCGGTTCTGACACGTCAGCTGTGGCACTTGCTGCGGCATTGCACGCAGACCTTTGTCAAATTTATACGGATGTGCGAGGCGTTTATACAGCTGACCCGCGTATTGTGCCCGATGCTGCGCAGCTTGACGATATTTCGTATGACGAAATGCTGGAGCTTGCAAGCCTTGGCGCAAACGTATTGCATAACCGTTCAGTAGAGGTCGCAAAGAAATATAATGTAAATATGGAAGTTGTTTCGAGCTTTGAGGAAGTGCCCGGGACAGTGATTAAGGAGGTAAACAAAGTGGAAAAAATGATTATTCGCGGTGTGGCACGTGATAATGATGTAGCACGCATTTCTCTTACGGATATCGGGGATGTGCCCGGAAAGGCATTTACGGTCTTTTCAATCCTTGCAAAAAAGAATATTAACGTAGATATTATTTTGCAGTCTATCGGTCGAGACGGTAACAAGGATATCAGCTTCACTGTACCGGCTTCCGCTTTGGATGCTGCAGTAGAAACACTGCGTGACAACATGGATGTTATTGGTGCAACAGATATAGTATATAATACAAATGTATCAAAGGTATCCGTAGTCGGCGCGGGCATGGTTTCCAATCCCGGCGTGGCAGCAAAGATGTTCGAGGCTCTTTATAATGCAAACATAAATATTCAGATGATTTCCACCAGTGAAATAAAGGTTTCTGTATTGGTAGCACGTGATGAAGGAGAAGCTGCTGTCCGTGCTATTCATGAGAAATTTAATCTGGCAAATGTATGAGTGAAAATATAATTATCGGAAGAAATTCCGTGCAGGAAGCGCTGCGCGCCGGTCGTCCGCTTGATAAAATTTATGTCAGGAGCGGGGAGCCGGACGCGGCGCTTGGCCGTATTATTACGGCGGCAAGAAGGGCGCGCATACCGATTACGGAAGCAGACAAGAGACGGCTTGACACAATGGCGGAGGGTGGAAACCACCAGGGTGTGATTGCACTTGCACAGCTCTATCCGTATGTTGAGGTTAGGGATATCCTTGCATTTGCAGCAGAAAAAGGAGAAGCACCGTTTCTTGTTTTATGTGACAGAATTTATGACCCGCACAATTTGGGTGCGATTATAAGAACTGCAAATGCGGCGGGTGCGCACGGCGTTGTGATTACAAAACACGAAGGTGTCGGTATTACCGCAACGGTGGATAAAACTTCTGCAGGCGCAGCTTCGCATACACGTATAGCGCGCGTTACAAGCCTTCCGAATACAATTTCGTACTTGCAAAAGGAAGGCGTTTGGGTAACGGGTGCGGATGGTAGCGGCGAAACCTCGCTTTTTGATGCTGATTTCAGCGGCGCAGTGGCAATTGTGGTCGGGAATGAGGGCGAAGGTATGGCTCGGCTTGTGCGGGAAAAGTGTGATTTTTTAGTCAAAATACCGATGCGCGGACAAACGGAGTCTTTAAACGCTTCTGTCGCGGCAGCACTTTTTATGTATGAGGTGGCAAGAAAAAGATGAAATATGTAATTATATTGGCAGACGGTATGGCGGATTATCCTGTGGAGTCTTTGCATGGAAAAACGCCGATGTCAGTTGCAAAAAAACCGCATATAGACGCGATGGCGGCAGCAGGCAAACAGTTTTTGGTAAAGACTGTACCTGATACGCACAAACCCGGGAGTGACGTGGCAAACTTAGCCGTTATGGGCTATGATGCGACAAAGTGCTACACGGGGCGTTCGCCCTTGGAGGCGGCAAGCATTGGCGTCACGCTTTCGAACGAGGATATGTCTTTTCGGGCCAATCTGGTTTCGCTTGGCGGGACAGGGGAATACGAGGACCTGTTCATGCAGGATTACAGTGCGGGCGAAATTACAACAGAGGAAGCGCGCGCACTGATAGAAACGCTTTCAAAGGAACTGACATTACCCAATATGCATCTTTATGCAGGCATCAGTTACAGGCATCTTTTGGTGTGGAATCAGGCTAAAAATGTAGGCGCATTGACGCCGCCACATGATATTTCGGACAAACCTGTGCGTGCATACTTGCCGCAAAATGAAATGATTTATCGTGTGATGAAGGAAAGCAGAGAGATACTAAAACATCATCCCATCAATGAAGCACGGCGGCAAAAAGGCTTGCCGACAGCCGATTCTCTGTGGATTTGGGGAGAAGGGACCAAGGCAAATCTTACGGATTTTTATACACTTTACAAAAAGCGTGCCGCTGTAATTTCTGCTGTGGATTTGGTGCGCGGCATCGGATTTTTGGCAGGCATGGAAGTCATTGATGTGCCCAACGTGACAGGAAATATTGATACGAATTTCAAAGGGAAAGCTGAAGCGGCGGTGAAAACGCTTTTAGAGGACGGCAATGACCTTGTTTATGTGCATATGGAAGCACCTGATGAATGCGGGCACCGCGGGGAAACCGATAATAAAATTAAATCCATTGAAATGATAGACGAGATCGTAGTGCAATATATAAAAAATGCACTTATGGAAAAGGGTGAGCCGTTTCGTATGTTGGTGCTGCCTGACCATCCCACGCCAATTTGCACAAAAACACATGCGCGGGATGCGGTACCTTGCCTGCTCTATGACAGTCGCAAAAATGAAAGAAATGCCGCGGTATTCACAGAGGAGAGTGCAAAAGCAGGCGGTGTGATAGAACCGGGTTATTTACTCATGCAAAAATTTTTAGGGGAACAGTAGGAGGAAAATAAGATGGGAAAAATAAAAGAATTTTTCAAACGGAAGGATGTTACATTTTCCGTAAAACGCTACGGTATTGATGCACTCGGCGCAATGGCGCAGGGCCTTTTTGCGTCGCTTTTAATCAGTACAATTTTAGACACGCTCGGCAAACAAATCGGTGTACAAATTCTGCGCGATATAGCGGTATATGCGAAAGACGTTACAGGGGTTGCGATGGCAATTGCCATCGGTTTTGCCTTAAAGTGTCCACCGCTTGTTTTGTTCTCATTGGCGGCAGTGGGACAGGCGGCAAACGTCCTGGGTGGCGCGGGTGGACCGCTTGCTGTATACATAGTGGCTACAGTATCGGCAGAAATCGGAAAACTCGTCAGCAAAGAAACGAAAATCGATATACTGGTCACACCGATTGTCGTTATATGCACTGGCGTGCTTCTTTCTATATGGTGCGCGCCATATATCGGACAAGCAGCATCTGCCGTTGGGACTGCCATTATGTGGGCAACGGAGCTGCAACCGTTTTTGATGGGTATTCTTGTATCGGTTTTAGTGGGTATTGCACTCACATTGCCGATTTCAAGCGCGGCAATTTGCGCAGCACTGGCACTGACGGGCCTGGCAGGCGGCGCGGCGGTTGCGGGCTGCTGTGCACAGATGGTCGGGTTTGCGGTTATGAGTTTCCGTGAAAATCGCTGGGGTGGCCTTGTGGCACAGGGTCTCGGTACCAGTATGCTTCAGATGGGGAATATTGTCCGTAACATAAAAATCTGGATCCCCGCAACACTTGCATCTGCTATCACGGGCCCTATCGCAACGTGTGTTTTTCATCTTGAAATGAATGGACCCGCCGTTTCGAGCGGTATGGGTACTTGCGGCATGGTAGGTCCTATCGGCGTATATGCAGGTTGGGTGGCCGATGTTGCCAGCGGTGCAAAGGCAGCCATTACAACAATGGACTGGGTAGGACTTCTCTTGATTGCGATTGTTTTGCCCGCAGTTTTAACCTGGATATTCGGTGAAATTTGCCGTAAAATTGGTTGGATTCGCGAAAATGATTTAAAATTGGATTTATAAAATGGATTTTAAAAATAAGGTAATACTTGCCCCGATGGCAGGTGTCAGCGATGCGGCGTTTCGCGAAATATGTCGCGAGATGGGCGCAGATATAGCATATTCGGAAATGGTCAGTGCAAAGGCAATGCAGTTTGAAGACAAAAAAACCTTTGCGCTGATGCGCTTTTTAGAGGAACCACACCCGCATATTGTCCAGCTTTTCGGGCATGAGCCGAAGGTGATGGCGGCGGCGGCAAAACGGGTTTCGCAGTTTGCTGATGGTATTGATATCAATATGGGATGTCCTGCACCGAAAATTACACGCGGTGGGGACGGCGCAGCACTCATGCAAAATATGATGCTCGCGGGCGAAATTGTGGAAGCAGTCTGTGCGGCTTCCGCTGTACCCGTCACAGTAAAAATCAGAAAGGGTTGGGACTGTGAAACGGCGCCTGCATTCGCAACACATATGGAAAAGTGCGGCGCGGCGGCGGTGGCAGTGCACGGCAGAACAGCGAAGGAGCAGTATAGCGGCCATGCAGATTGGGGTACGATTGCACGCGTGAAAAATGCGGTTCATATTCCTGTTATCGGCAACGGCGACATAAAAAGTGCCGAAGATGCCGTCAGAATGAAGCAGGAAACGGGATGCGACAGTGTAATGATTGGACGCGGTGCGATGGGGAATCCGTTTATATTTCGCCAAATTCGAACATATTTTGAGTCGGGCACAGCGCAAACCACGGTGACGGCAGAAGAACGTGTCGAAACCTGCCTTTTGCAGGTACGGCGTATGATGGCATACAAGGGAGAAAAAACAGCCGTTTTAGAGGCGCGAAGCCATGCGGCTTGGTATGTAAAAGGACTTGATGGTGCGGCAGCAGTGCGTGAGAAAATTCATCATGCGTGCAGTTTTTCGGAGCTGGAAACAATTTTATATACTTTTTTAAACAAAGGACGGGAGAGTATATCATGAAGGTAGCAGTCATTAGCGGTGCGTCCAGCGGTATCGGTCGCGCTGTTGCAGTCGAAATGGAAGCACGTGGATATCAGGTCTATGATTTGAGTCGAAGCGGATCGGATACAGGCAATATGATACACATAAAAACAGATGTAACGGACGAAACCTCTGTTATGAATGCGTTTGAGAGAATTGCCGCGCGGGAAGGGCGTATTGACACGCTGGTGCTTTCGGCGGGATACGGTATTTCAGGCGCGGCAGAATTTACTGCCTCGGAAGATGCGATACAGCAGATGCATGTAAATTTTCACGGCGTGCATCTTTGCACGAAGTATGCCATGCCGCTTCTTCGGGAAACAAAGGGAAGAATTATTGCAATTAGCTCGGCAGCAGCCGTATTCCCGATTCCGTTTCAGGCCTTTTATTCGGCATCAAAATCCGCAATTAACACGTTTTTATTGGCACTTCAAAATGAGGTGAAGTGCTTTGGTATAGACGTAGTTTCCGTAATGCCGGGCGATGTAGCGACAGGTTTTACTGCTGCGCGGAAAAAAGAGCACGCGGGTGAGGAAATATACGGCGGCAGAATTACACCGTCGGTTGCTGTTATGGAGAAAGATGAAGCGGGCGGCATGCGGCCCGAGCACGTGGCGCGTTATATTGTGAAAATTGCAGAGAAAAGACATACGAGACCGCAATATACTGCGGGCGCAAAATATAAGTTCTTTATGTTTCTGCACAGAATTTTGGGCACATCGCTCGTAAATTTTGTGCTCGGACTTATGTATATTAAAAAACCGAAGTAAAAGAGGAGAAGCCTTTGGAAAACGTAGATGTAATTGTAATTGGTGGCGGACATGCGGGTTGTGAAGCAGCCGTGGCGGCCGCAACAGTGGGGGCAAAAACGCTCCTTTTTTCCATGAGCCTGGATTTTTTGGCATCCATGTCCTGCAACCCCAATATCGGCGGCAGTGCAAAAGGGCACCTGGTACGTGAAATTGATGCACTTGGCGGTGTGATGGGGAAGGCGGCGGATGCTACTTTTTTACAGTCCCGCCTTTTAAATACGGGGAAAGGTCCCGCAGTACATGCACTTCGCGCGCAGACAGATAAATGGGCGTATATGCGGGAAATGAAGCGTCGCGTAGAGCATACGGAGAATTTGCAGGTACGCCAGGCGGAAATCGTAGAGGTTTTAACCGAGGACGGCAAGGTATGCGGTGTGCGCACACATCTTGGTGCGATTTTCCATGCAAAGGCAGTTGTGGTCGCAACGGGCACATATTTAAACGGAAAAATTATAACGGGAGAGCATAGCCACGCGGGCGGACCTGATGGCATGTTCCCGGCCGCTGCATTACCCGCCGCCCTTGAAAAAATTGGCGTATCGTTAAGGCGTTTTAAAACAGGTACGCCGCCGCGTATTTCAAGAAGCAGTATTGACTTTTCTAAGATGGAGGAACAGACGGGTGATGCAGAAATTACGCCGTTTTCGTTTGAAACGAAAGGAGAATTGCAAAACCGTGTTTCCTGCTATCTAACCTATACAAACGAAAAAACACATGAAATTATCCGCGCCAACTTGCATCGCGCACCGATGTACAGCGGTACAATTAAAGGTGTGGGCGCACGGTACTGCCCGTCCATTGAGGACAAGGTTGTGCGCTTTTCCGAACGGCCGCGCCATCAGCTTTTTATTGAGCCGATGGGGCTTGATACAGAGGAAATGTATGTTTCGGGGCTTTCCACATCTCTGCCTGAGGATGTGCAGGAGGAAATGCTACATTCCGTGGCAGGGCTGGAAAATGCTGAAATTATGCGCGCAGGGTATGCCATAGAATATGATTGCTGTGACCCCTTGATACTGCATAGAACCTTAGAGTGCAAGACGGTGGAGGGCCTTTATGGCGCAGGGCAGTTTAACGGCACGTCAGGATATGAGGAAGCAGCGGCACAGGGACTTGTGGCAGGGGCAAATGCCGCACTGAAAATTCTCGGTAAAGAGCCTCTTATCATAGGGCGTGACGAGGGATATATCGGCGTTTTAATTGATGATTTGGTAACGAAGGGTACAAATGAGCCGTATCGCATGATGACGTCACGCTCGGAATACCGCTTGCTTTTAAGACAGGATAATGCCGACGCACGCCTTACGCCAAAGGGGTATCGGGCAGGCTTAATTTCTGAAACGCGCTATCTTGCATTTTTGGAGAAACAGAAGGAGATTGAGGCGGAAATCCATCGTATGGAGACGAATTCCCTGCCACCGACGGAGGAACTGCGTTCCATTATGGCAGCAAAAGAATGCGAGCCCGTCTCTACGGGGATTCGCATTGCAGATTTGGTGCGTCGCCCGCAAATTCGCTACAGCGATTTGGCGACTGTTGACACCAAACGTCCCCCGCTGTCTAAGGAAGTATGGCAGGAGGCGGAAATCCGCATTAAGTACGAAGGATATATCAATCGGCAAAAACGCGCAGTAGAGCAGTTTCGAAAGCTTGAAAATAAGCGATTGCCGAAAGAGATAGATTATATGCAGGTGGATGGTCTGTCCATAGAGGCACGGCAAAAACTGACGGCACAAAAACCTGATAATATCGGGCAGGCATCGCGTATTTCAGGCGTTTCGCCTGCGGACATCAGCGTCCTTTTGGTGCTGATTGAAAAGGCATAGGAAAGGGAAAAGAATGGAAGCATTAAAAAAAGGACTTTCGGCTTTTGGCATTCAGGAAACGGAGAAGATGACAGAGCAGTTTGCGCACTATGAAAAACTGCTTTTGGAATGGAATGAAAAAATGAATTTGACTGCCATCACGGCACATGACGAGGTGGTTAAGAAGCATTTTGTGGATTCCGTTGCCATACAAAGCCTGGTGCCGCATGGCGCACGCGTTGCGGATGTGGGTACGGGTGCAGGGTTTCCGGGCATACCGCTTAAAATCGTCAGAGAGGACATTCATGTTGTTTTAATGGACGCACTTCAAAAGCGGATTTCGTTTCTCGATACAGTCATTGATAATTTGGGGCTTTCGGATATTGATACCTTGCATACACGCGCGGAGGATGCGGGGCGTGCGACATGCCATCGGGAAGCATACGATGTTACGGTAGCACGCGCCGTGGCAAATCTCTCGGTTTTGTGCGAATATTGTTTGCCGCTTGTAAAATGCGGCGGCGTATTTTTAGCCATGAAGGGAAGAGAAGGCCGCGTTGAGGCGGAAAATGCAAAGAACGCTATAAAAATTTTAGGCGGCGAACTTGTGGAAGTTCGTGATGTATTTTGGGAGGAAACAGAGCATACTGTCGTGGTAATACAAAAGAACCGACAAACCTCGTCAAAGTATCCGAGAAAAGCCGGGACACCACAAAAATCGCCGCTTTTATAACGCAAAAGATGTCGGAAAATTTTTCTTTACATATTTGGAAAAATATGGTAATATCTTGCTGAGGTGATGCATATGCTAACATTTAAGCTGCAAGATGAAAAGAACAAAATTTTCCAAATTCCGGTGGAAAATATTATTCCAAATCCGTATCAACCACGCCAGACTTTTGACAGTATGGCAATAGAAGAGCTTGCCAATTCGATTCGTGAATACGGCGTAATTCAGCCAATTACCGTGCGGCGGCTCTCTAAGGACTTATACGAGCTTGTAACGGGGGAACGTCGTCTGCGGGCAGTAAAATCATTGCGCCGTCCGACCATACCTGCTATGCTGATGCGGATAGGAGAGGATGACAGCGCTGTGATTGCGCTGATTGAGAATCTGCAACGAAAGGAACTTGGATTTTTTGAGGAGGCAGAAGGCTACCATCGTTTGATTTGTGACCACGGGATGACGCAGGAGGAGGTCGCAGCGAAAACAGGCAAAAAGCAGTCCACAGTTGCCAATAAGCTGCGTATTTTGAAGCTAAGCCCGTACCTGAAGAAAATTGTATCGGAAAATAAGCTGACAGAACGTCATGCACGTGCGCTTTTAAAGCTGCCCGATGAGGAAATGCAATGGAAGGCACTCATGAAAATTGTGGAGCAAAATATGAATGTGCGCGCTGCTGAAGAATACATAGAGTCTCTTTTGGCAGAGGTAGAGAAAGAAGCAGAGGCAGAAAAAGAGAAACCATCTGTACAGCCGACAGTTGTAAAATGCAAAAAAAGCGATTATCGCATTTTCTTAAATACGATTGATAAGGCGCTTGAGATGGTACGAGAGGCGGGCGTTGCGCCCGTAGTTGAACAGAAAGAACATAAGGAATACTACGAATACACCATTCGTATCAATAAATAGTCAAGATTCTAAAAAGGCGCTTTCCAGCGCCTTTTTTCGTTATACAATAAGCAAGCAGCTGCCGAAGTGACAACTGCTTGCAATAAAATCTTATTTGAATACGCGACTTTGATGCTTGTCAAAAAACCATTTTGTTTTGGGATAAAATCTGTTCTTCAACCCGGCGGCCATTGCAAAAGACGTCCGCCAAGGACATGAAAATGCAAATGCTTTACGGATTGAAGGCCATTCTCGCCGCAATTATTGACAATGCGGTAGCCACTCTCTGCAATGCCAAGCTCTTTGGCAATTTTAGGAATAACGGCAAAGATGTGTGCAACTACATCGGCGTTTTCCGAAGTTAAATCATTTGCAGAAGCAATATGCGCCTTTGGAATCACAAGAAAGTGCGTGGGTGCTTGCGGTTCAATGTCCAAAAAGGCATACACAGAATCGTCTTCATAAACTTTTTTAGAAGGGATTTCGCCCGCCACAATTTTACAAAATAAGCAATCCATAAAAAAGCCTCCTTATTTCAGTTGTGCTTTGACAATCGCTTCCACCGCGGCGAGTGCTGCGTCTGTTTTGGAAACGTCCTTGCCGCCGCCCTGTGCCATATCCGGTTTACCCCCGCCACTGCCGCCTGCTAAGGCAGTTACTTCGCGAATAATATTACCGGCGTGCACGCCGCGTTCGACTGCAGATTTGGTTGCCATCGCAAGGAACATCAGTTTTCCGTCTGTATGACTGCCAATCACAACAACGCCTTTATCAAGCTTTTCTTTGATACTATCACCCATGGTACGAAGGTCGGGGACAGAGAGACCGTCAGCGCGCGTTACAATCACGTCAACACCGTCTATGGTAAGCTTGCCCGATAAAGCATCGTTCGCTTTACCGCCTGCAATTTTAGCTTTTACAGATTCAAGCTCACGCTTTACCTCGCGCATTTCAGCAATCAGGGCATCTACCTTTGCGCCAATTTCCATCGGATTTGCCTTCAGACTTTCCGCCGTATGCTGCATGATTTCATTTCTTTTGTTGATATAATTGAGAACGCCATAGCCTGTTACCGCTTCAATACGTCGTGTGCCCGCGGCAACACCTGCCTCGGAAAGAATCTTAAAGAGGCCTGCCTCCGCCGTATTGGTAAGATGGCAACCGCCACAAAATTCAATGGAATAGTCGCCCATTGAGACAACACGGACAATCTCGCCGTATTTCTCGCCAAACTGTGCCGCTGCGCCGAGTTTTTTTGCCTCCTCTATGGGCAATTCACGTACGATGACAGGAAGAGAGGCTAAAATCGCATCATTGACTTTGTTTTCAACAGCCTGGAGTTCTTTTTCCGTCATAGCGGAAAAATGCGAAAAGTCAAAGCGCAGATGTGTTTCGTCTACTAAAGAACCTGCCTGTGCTACATGCGTGCCCAAAACCTCACAAAGTGCCTTGTGGAGAAGGTGGGTGGCAGAATGGTTGCGGGCTATCGACATGCGGCGGCGTGTGTCAATCGCGGCGGAAACCGCATCACCAACACGGAACTCGCCTTCGCAAACCTTCACAATATGTGCTGTAATATCACCGGGGAATTTTTTGGTATCCAAAACCTCGGCACGCCCCGTATCGGAGTAAATTTCACCACGGTCACCAACCTGACCGCCCATTTCTGCGTAAAAAACAGTTTCATCCAAAACGATAACGCCCGTGTCACCTTCACCGATAGATTCGACCGCGGCACTATCAAGACCAAGTGCAGCAACATGCGTGTTGCACGCAGTTTTCTCATACCCAATAAAGGCGCTCTTTATTTCTTTTTCAAAAACAAGGGCAGTATCGCTGTCCCAACTGGAGCCGTCGCGACGGCGTGCGCGGGCAGTGTCTTTTTGCACTTGCATTTCCTTTTGGAATCCGTCCTCATCAGCCGTAAAACCTTGTTCCTCTAAGATATCACGCGTCAAATCAATCGGGAAACCAAATGTATCGTAGAGTTTAAACGCTTTTTCCCCGTCTAAAACTGTCTTGTTTTCGCGGCGAAGTTCTGCAATAAAATCGTTTAGGATGGCAAGACCCTTGTCGATTGTCATGGCAAAGCGCTCTTCCTCAAGCTTTATAATTTTTTGAATATAGTCTTGTTTTTCCACAAGATGCGGGTACGCAGCCATAGATTCGCGGATAACGGTTTGGGCAATTGTATAGAGGAAAGTACCGTCAATCCCCAAAAGTTTTCCGTGCCGTGCTGCGCGGCGCAAAAGCCTTCTCAAAACATAGCCGCGCCCTTCGTTTGAAGGGATAACACCATCGGAAATCATCATAACGGTGGAGCGGATATGGTCTGTAATTACGCGCAGTGAAACGTCCGTTTTCTCATTATCTTTGTACTGCACGCCCGCAAGCTTACTGATTTCGTGCATGACATTCTGTACAGTGTCAACCTCAAAAAGGTTGTCCACACCCTGCATCACAACGGCAAGACGTTCCAGTCCCATGCCTGTGTCAATATTCGGATTTGCGAGGCGATTATAGTTGCCGTCCTCGTCCTTATCAAACTGCGTAAATACCAAATTCCAAACTTCCATAAAACGGTCGCAGTCGCAGCCGAGCTTACAGTCAGGTTTGCCGCAGCCAAAGGCTTCGCCGCGGTCTACATGAATTTCGGAGCAAGGACCGCAAGGACCCGTTCCATGCTCCCAGAAATTATCTTCTTTGCCCATTTTTACGACACGCTCAGGTGCTACGCCAATTTCCTGAATCCAGATATCACGTGCCTCGTCATCGTCCTCATACACGGTGATCCACAAGGTTTCCACAGGGAAGTGCATGACTTCGGTAAAAAATTCCCACGCCCAATGAATGGCTTCGCGCTTAAAATAATCCCCAAAGGAGAAGTTACCAAGCATTTCAAAAAATGTGCCGTGGCGTGCCGTTTTGCCGACGCGTTCAATATCGGGCGTGCGGATACACTTTTGGCATGTTGTTACGCGTTTTGAAGGCGGAATTTCCGCACCCGTAAACCACTTTTTCATGGGTGCCATGCCGGAATTTATTAAAAGCAGGCTATTATCATTTTGTGGAATCAGGGGAAAACTGTCAAGTCGCAAACATCCCTTTGTTTCAAAAAAATGCAGAAATTTCTCTCGTATTTCATTAACGCCTAATTTTTCCAAATTCAATCATTCCTTTATCTTATATCTTTTTATATTATACCGATTTATCCATAAAATGTCAAGCCGAAATATGTGATTTGAAAAGCTACTGCCGCGCAAGCTCCAACGCTTTTTTGAACTGCGCATCATCATCACCTGTATTCTCCACAATATAATCAGGTGTAATGCCGTTTTTATCAATAATATAGCCACCGGGGGTATAGTAGTGCGCGATGGTAAGCTTTACGGCACCCTCGCGGAGTTTATAGAGATTTTGTACACTGCCTTTCCCGTAGGTCTTTGTGCCGACAAGTGTTGCCCGTCCGTTGTCCTTTAAAGTCCCCGCTAAAATTTCGGAGGCAGAGGCACTGTTTTCGTTTACAAGCAGTATGAGCGGTTTATCCAAAAAAGCATCGTCACTTTCATACACAAAGTCACGTTTTTTGTCCTTGTTTTCGGTATAGACGACTGTGCAGGCAGGCAACAGCATATCGGCAATTTCGGTCACACTCTCCAAAAGTCCGCCCGGGTTATCGCGCACGTCCAAAATAATACTGCGGCAATTTTCTTCCTCAGCAATCTTTAATGCTTCACGCATGGCCGTTGCCGTTGGTGTGTCAAAGCTTTTGAGGGCGATATAAAAAACATCGTCATAGCGTACATGGGAAACGGTTTGTATCTGAATGGTGTCTCTTTTTATAGAGAGCGTTTTTTCTTCATTTCCACGTAAAATCGTAACGGAAAGCGGTGTTTCATCTTTCTCACGCATATGTGAAATGGCCGCTTCATACGTATCGGCAGTGACAACAATATCGTCTACCTTTTGAATGATGTCACCCGAGCGTATACCCGCGGCGTCAGCAGGCGAGTCCGGGAAGGGGGCAATAACATGCATTTTGCCGTCCAGCATTTTAATTTCAATGCCGATGCCGATATAAAGGGCTTCCAAATTCTCTAAAAATGATTGATATTCCTCTTCTGTCATGTAGACGGAGTGCGGGTCGCCCAGTGTGCTTAGCATGCCATCGGCCGCGCCTGTAAGCAGGGCATCCGGGGCGGAATCTCCCGCGTATTTTGTCTGAATTAAAAATGAAAGCTTTTCGATATCAGACATCGTAAAAGAATGTACAAGTGTACACACTAAAATAGTGGAAACCGCGCTTATAAGCGCGGTTTTTATGATACATTTTCTCTTATTCGGCAAAAAATTCATCCCTTTCCAACAAGGCAATCATACCATTTTTATTGTATGCCAAGTTTAGCCGAAATATCCCATTGGGTTTGTATAGGAACCGTTTTTCAATACTTCAAAATGGAGATGCGGACCCGTAGAATTCCCTGTGGAGCCGACAAGGGCAATTTGCTGACCGCGTGAGACTGTTTGCCCCGAGGTAACCTTAAGGGCACTGCAATGCCCGTACAGTGTCTGCACCCCGCCGCCATGGTCAATTACAACGTAGTTGCCGTAGCCACTGTTCCAACCTGCGCGGAGTACCGTGCCGCCCGCGGCAGCTAAGATAGAAGCGCCATAGCCTGCGCCGATATCAATACCTGTGTGCATTTTATTCCGCTTTTGAATGGGGTGGAATCGCATTCCGAATTCCGAGGTTACAGTTCTTGTTGAGGGCGTAGGCCAACAAAATGCGCCGCCTGTATCCTGAACAACAGGGGGTTTTGACTGTGACGATGTCAGGTCCCGAATTTCCTGTCTTAATGATTCCTCAGCAGCGTCCGCGGCATCCAGCATTTCGCGATATGTCGCCTCATCAGCTTTCAATTTGTTGATTACAGTGGAAAGTGCGCTTTTGGAAGCGTCCAGCTCCTCTTTTTTGTTTTGTTGAATTTCGCGGTTTAGAACAACAATCTGGTTATTATCCTCTAAAACCTTTTTCTTATCTGCAATTTGCTGCTGTGCATCCGCCATATTCTGCAAGACAGCACGGTCATGCGCGGAAATTTGCGCAATCAACTCTACACGTTTTAACAAATCAGCAAATCCTTCCGCACCGAAAAGAATGTTTAGGTAGGAAACAGAACCGCGTTCATACATAACGCGTACGCGTGTTTGAAAAGTTTTTTCATACGCCTTAGCTGCTGCCTCAGCCGCTGCAAGCTCATCCGCTGCTGCCGAGATTTGCTTTTCGTTCGAGGCTATCTGCTCGGAAAGTGTGTAAAGCTCATTTTCCAATGCGGAAATTTGCTTATCCAGCGCTTCACGTTTTGATTTCACATCTGTAATTTCTGTTTGTACGTTTTGGAGACCGCTTTTTGCTTTTTCCTTTGCCTTTTGTGCTTCGGAAAGCTTATTTTGAAGTGAGGATACTGTGTCCGCACGCGCTGATAAAATTGGTGCAAAGGCAGTCAGTAAAAGTGCCAGCAGTGCCAAAATGGCAAGCACCATGGTCCATTTTTTTCTTTTCTGCATATGTACGCCTCCCATCAAACCTTTAAATGACGCCGTACCGCAATTCCACTGCCGATGGCGCCCATAAACGCACCAAATAAGAGGAGAAGAAGTGTAAGCGGCCAGGCAAGTTGCGCAGTGGTGCGCAGGTCAAAGGCGTTTAAAATGCCTTGCGTTGCACGTGCGACAAAGCCGTAGGACAAAAGACATACGGCGAGCGATATGGCACCGCCTAAAATACCGACCAAAATCCCTTCGATAATAAAGGGCCAGCGGATAAACCAGTCTGTTGCACCTACATATTTCATGATATGAATTTCGCGTTCTCGCGCAAATACGGCAAGCTTAATCGAATTGGAAATTATAAATACGGCAATCAATGCCAAAATCGCCATTGCAACTACCAATGCAACCTTAACGGCCTCAGTGACAGTGAAAACCTTGTCTGTAATATCCTGTTGCTCACGCACTTCCTCTACACCCGAGATGGCGCGAAGTGATTCGGCAATGGCGGCAGAATCTTCTAAGTTTTCAACCGTAATTGTGTAGGAGGCACGCATAAAACTGTCATCCTCCATCCCTTCCATGGAAACGCCTGCATCCGAAAGCATTTTGCCTGCATTTTCAAATGCTTGGCGCCGTGTTTCAAGAGCGGCGTCGGTAATGCCGGGGATACCCCGAATGCGGTCACCGAGGGCAGTGGTTGCCTCCTCAGAATAGGAGCTCTCCACATACGCGACCAGCTTGCAGTCCTCCTGCACCTGATCAGCAATATAGCTTAGGTTTACACTAAAAAGCATAAATACACCCAAAAACAAAAGACATCCTGTAACGGTTATGACGGAAGCTAAGCTCATAAGCGGGTTGTAGAAAATACTTTTTAAGGCTTCACCCGAAAAATATCGGAATTCTCTAAACACCAACTGTATACACACCCTCTCTTTCGTCACTTACAAGATGCCCCATATCAAGCGTAATTACACGCTTATGCATGTCATTTACAAGCTTTTCAGCATGGGTAGCCATTAAAATAGTTGTACCGCGATTATTGATATCCTCTAAAATCGCCATAACCTCCGCAGCCTTCTCGCGGTCAAGATTGCCTGTCGGCTCGTCCGCAATTAAGATAGACGGATTGTTGGCAAGTGCCCGCGCCATGCCAACGCGTTGTTGTTCACCGCCTGAAAGTTGCGAGGGGTATGCACGCGCTTTGCGTGCAAGACCAACCATACCCAAAACCTCGGGAATGCGACGGCGCATCTGACGGGTGGAGGCACCTACAATTCGCATGGCAAATGCAACGTTTTCATATACTGTACGATTTGGCAGAAGGCGGAAATCCTGAAATACAACGCCGATATTGCGGCGCAAATAAGGGATTTCTTTACGTGAAAGCTGACTGATGGTGTGACCGTTTACTATCACTTCCCCCTCCGTAGGCACCTCCTCACAAAGGAGCATACGGATAATAGAGGATTTACCTGCTCCGCTATGCCCGACCAAAAAGACAAATTCGCCTTTTTCAACGTGAAAACTCACGTCCGACAAAGCCAAAACCTTATTATCCTCATAGATTTTTGTAACGTGATCAAAATGAATCATCTTTTGTTCCTTCCGTGTCAGATTTTTGCAGGGTTTGATACGAGATATCGTTTTACCATCATAGCAATTTTAAAGACAATGGCATGGTCGAAAATCCTCAAATCCAATCCTGTCAGTTTCTGTACTTTATCAAGGCGATACACCAACGTATTACGGTGTACATAAAGCTGACGGGAGGTTTCCGACACATTCAAGTCATTTTCAAAGAATTTCTGAATTGTAAAGAGTGTTTCGGCATCCAATTTATCAATTGATTCCTTCTTAAACACTTCTGCGAGGAAAAGTTCGCACAGTGTTGTGGGGAGCTGATAAATAAGGCGCCCAATACCAAGATTTTCATAATTTACGATGCTATGCTCTGTATCAAACACTTTACCGACTTCAAGTGCAACGCGCGCATCCTTATAAGATTTTGCAAGGTCCTTTACAGATTCCGCTACAGAGCCGACGCCGATAACAACCTGCGCATAAGCCTCGGCGTTTATGGTATCTAAAATCGTCTGTGCAAGGCGGTCAATTTCCTCCGGTGTGGCATCGGAACGAAGCTCTTTTGCCAATATCGTATTTCGTTCGTCAAGCGAAAAAACAAAATCGCGATTCCGTTCGGGGAACATACCCTGCAGAATTTCCACTAACGTACGAGAAGCTGTTGCATTATCATTTGCACGAATCAGCAGAATGACGCGGGGCACTTCATAGGTAAGGCGAAGCTCTTTGGCGCTTAGCATAATATCGCCGGGGAGAACATTATCTAAAATAATATTACGTATGAGGTTGGTTCTGTCAAACCGGTCATTATTAAGCTGCTTCATAGAACGGATGGTAACGCTTAAAAGCTCCGCATCACGCATGGCAGCTTCATCCTCGCCTTCTACAAACACAATAAAGTCCGACGGGGAACCTGCCGGCACGCCGAGAAAAGTAAAGCCCATAAAATGCGGTGACTCTTCACGATGCTCCGCTATATAAATAATTTTTTCTGTATTTTGCAAAATAGCAATATCTTCAGGATAGGAAAAGGTGAAATAACCATCATCGTATAGACCGATCCTTCGGTTCATGGCAACACTCATTTGGTATAACACGCTTTGATAAATTTTATTCACCATCTTTTTCTCCTTCTGTGTATGTTTTTATACTTACTTAATATTATACAGTTTTTTAGTCAATTTGCAAGGAATTTTTGCAAAATTAACAGATTTGTAACATAAAATTTATCCTACAGGGAAAAGAATTTATAAAAACGGCATAAATTACGAATCAGTACAATATAATAGAAGAGTAAATATATTTTATGGGGGACACGGAAGAAAGGAGCATGGAAAAGTGCGCAATAAAAAATGTCTTGCAATGATTTTGGCGGGCGGACAGGGAAGCCGCCTCGGCATACTCACAAAATACATTGCAAAGCCCGCCGTGCCCTACGGTGGGAAATATCGGATCATTGATTTTGTACTCAGTAATTGTACACATTCCGGCATAGATACCGTGGGCGTACTTACGCAGTATCAGCCGTTGGATTTAAACACCTATATCGGGAGCGGACAACCATGGGATTTAAATAGGAACAACGGGGGCGTTTTCATTTTGCCACCGTATTTAAAAACCGATGCGGGAGAGTGGTACAAGGGAACAGCCAACGCAATTTACCAGAATATCGGATTTGTAGAACGATTTAACCCAAAAGATGTACTCGTTTTATCCGGCGACCATATTTACAAAATGCATTACGGAAAAATGCTTGCAATGCACAGAGAAAAAGGTGCGGCGGTGACAGTTGCCGTCATTCGTGTGCCGATAAACGAAGCCTCTCGATTCGGCATCCTGGAAGCGAATGCAGATGGAAGAATTACCGCATTTTCAGAAAAACCCGCTGTGCCCAAAAGTGATTTGGCATCAATGGGCGTTTATGTGTTCGATTGGCAAATTCTAAAAAAATATCTGATACTGGACGAGAATGACCCGCAGTCTAAAAACGATTTCGGCAAAAACGTTATTCCCGAGATGCTGGCGGCGGGCGAGAAAATGTATGCGTATAATTTTGACGGGTATTGGAAGGACGTGGGTACCACGGCAAGCCTTTGGGAGGCAAATATGGATTTAATCTGCACGCCGCCGCGTTTTGATTTATACGACCCCGATTGGACAATCTTCAGCCGCAACGATGCAATGCCTCCGCATTTTATTGCGGATTCGGCGCTTATATCCGATAGTATCGTAACAGAAGGGTGTAACCTTTGCGGGCGTGTTCATGGAAGTGTTCTGTTCCACGGCATAGAAGTTTCTGAGGGCGCACGCGTTACAGGCAGTATTCTGTTCCCGGGTGCACGGATTGAAGCGGGCGCTGTGGTGGAAAATGCCATTATTGGCAGCCACAGTGTTGTGCGGCGAGGCGCGAAGGTTGGAAGTTGTGCTCATTCAACCCACATACGAGAGAGCGACATTACCGTAGTGGGAGATAACCTCATTGTGGATGCCGCGGTAAGTGTTCCAGCCGGTACAATAGTGGAAGAAAGTATTTTATCTGTGCCGTCGGTCGATGTGCCGCTTCGGAAAACTGTCGGCGCGTACTGTATGCAACAGAAAGCGAAGGAGGTATAGTATGCGAGATACAATGGGGGTTATTTTCACTGAATCGGATGATGTAACGCTCAGAGAGCTAACGGAAGTGCGTTCCGCGGCAGCATTGCCGATAGCCGGGCGTTACAGACTCATTGACTTTGTGTTATCGGGTATGGTTAATTCCGGCATCATCAATGTCGGTGTTGCTACAAAATATAAATATTCGTCTCTTATGGACCACCTTGGCGCGGGTAGCGCATGGGACCTGCAGCGGGAAAATTACGGTCTTTTTGTACTGCCGCCATATGCTACCCATAAAAGCGGCAGCGCAATGGCAGGCGAAATTGACATTTTAATGGGTATTATGCCTTATTTGCGTCGCAGTCGGCAACGGTATGTTCTTCTGAGCGAGGGCAATACAGTGTGCAATCTTACGTTTAACGCGGCAATGGAGCAGCATAAAAAAACGCAGGCAGATATAACAATGCTGTATCGGGAAGAGAAACCTGAAAATCTGTCACGCTTTTTGGTGGCAGATTTGGAGCCGGACGGTCGTGTGACGGGGCTTGCATACAAACCCCGCCGCGCACAAAGTACCCATGTTGGCATGGATATGTATATTATTGAAAAGGAACTTTTAATCCGTATCTGCGAAGGATGTGCGGCGCGCGGTGAGCATAGCTTTGTTATGGACGCACTTGTGCGTGGAAGGGAAGATCTTCGGATTTACGGATGGAAATACGAAGGCTATGCAGAGCGTGTAGATTCGGTGCAGACTTATTTTTCCTGCAACATGGATGTTTTGCAGGCAAAAGTACGGGAGGCACTTTTCGGACAAAAAGAGCTTATTTTTACAAAGGTGAAGAACCGAATTCCTACAAGATACGGAGATAGCGCGCGTGTTTCGGATTGTTTGGTAGCGGACGGTTGTGTCATTGAAGGAACTGCAGAAAATTGTGTTCTGTTTCGCGGGGTAAAGGTTGGAAAAAATTCGCATCTTAAAAACTGCGTTGTCATGGAAAAGACACATATTGATATAAACTGCGAGGCGGAAAATGTTATTTTTGACAAGGAATGTCTGATGCGAGAAGGGAAACGCCTTGTGGGGCAGGCAGCATACCCTGTGATAATCAGAAAGGGGACGGTTATTTGAAAAAAATGGCAGCAGTACTCACGTGTTGCTCAATCCTGCTTGCGGGATGTGCACATAAGATGCCCGAGAGTGAGACGGCATCTGCAGTCGTAGGCTGGGGATTTCGTCCGATGGCGGGTGCGCGTCCCGAATTTACAAAGGAACAGATGGCAGATATGGAAACCTATGACTGTATCTACATGGGAAAGGACGACAAAAGTTTATATCTTACATTTGATGAAGGCTATGAAAACGGATACACTGCTTCAATTTTAGATACATTAAAAGAAAAAAATGTGCCTGCAGCGTTTTTTATTACGGCACCCTATTTGGAAAAAGAAACTGAACTTGTGCGCCGAATGGTTGAGGAAGGGCATATAGTCGGGAATCATACGGCACGTCATCCGTCTCTGCCGTCGGTGGAGACAGATGGTGCGGTACGCGCAGAGCTTACAGACCTTGCAGATTCTTTTTCGGAAAAGTTTGGACAGAAGATGGAGTATTTTCGTCCACCGAAGGGGGAATATAACGAACGCACATTGAAAATTGTAAAGGACATGGGGTATACCAATGTGTTTTGGAGTTTTGCCTATCAGGACTGGGATACGAAGGCACAAAAAGGCGCGGCGTATGCCCATGAAAAGGTCATGGCAGGGTTGCATGGAGGTGCGGTGCTTCTTTTGCATGCGGTATCTGCCGATAATGCGGCGGCACTTGGGCAAATTATAGATGATGCACGGCAAAGAGGATATACATTCCGTTCTTTGAATGAATATGAGAGCATGTAAACGCTAAAGCGTCGTATGAAAGATGTTCTTAAAAGTTACAGGGGGCGATGCAGAGCATCACCCCCTGTAAAATCAGTTTGGATTATTGGTCGTCTCTAAAATCAAACAAATGATTCATCGGAATATCCAGTGCAGCGCTTATATCGAAGAGAACATCCAAAGAAACGGCACAATCTGCATTTTCAATCCGATTCATGTGTGTACGACTGATGTCAATGCTTTCGGCAAACTGCATTTGCGAGAAACCCTTGCGTTTTCTGTAATATGCAATATTCAGCCCTAAAAGCTTATACTTGGATTTATGGCGTGAATCCATTTCAATCACCTCAACTAGAGTTTACGCTTTTTTTGAACCTGCTTCAACAACACTATGGATAAATTTTATAACTTGACACGTTGCAAAAGTTTTGTTATACTTACATAAAGCTTCTTATAAAACCCGAAAGGGGGGACAATAAAAATGTATATTTATTTTTTAGATACAGATAAGGAAAGTGTGGATACTATACATATGCTTTTACCACGGCTGGGGGAAATGGGCTGTACAGTTTCAATCAATCCGCCAAATGCCGAGCTTTTACAAGCAATTTCAGGCAAGGACCCTGTGCTTGTACTTATGGATACACGCTATCAGGGAAAGGGCATAACCTTGGCACGCACCATCAGGAAAGCTGCACCGGGATGCCACATTGCCTTTATGTCCGCATATCCTGAGGACATGCCTTTTTGCATGCAGCACCTATTATGCCCGTCGGCATTTATCCTAAAACCTGCAGATAAGGATGAGTTGACCTTTCTGATTACGGCGATATTGCAAAAACAAAGAGGCGGACGCACGGAAAAAATCTGCCTCAATACCCAGCTTTATAAACGAATTGTCAATATAGGGGACATTCTCTATTTCTCAACGCGCAATAAAAAGCTTCTTTGTCGTACGGTAGAAGGGGAAACAATCTTCTTTTATGGAACAATTAAAGCTTTGGCAGAGCAGTACGGCGGAGATTTTATTCGTTGTCATAGCGGTTTTTTGGCAAATCGCGGGTACATATTGGGTGTTCAAAAGGGGATGCTGCAACTTAGAAACTGTAAGGAAAGTTTGCCCATTTCTAAAAAATATAAACCGGATGTGACGGATTTTCTGAAATATTCATCTAAAAGCAGCTGATTATCCGTTTTTTGGTACATTTATCAGCAAAAACGAAAAGGAAAGAATGAAAAAATGGTTGTTTGGCGGGGGAAAAGGCTGATTATCACGATTTATTGACTTTGAGGAATGTGAATTTTATAATTATAAGTGTGTCAACTACAAAAATTTATGAAAAGGAGATGGTTTGAAAATGAAGTACTTCAAACGCATTGCGGGACTTGCCCTTTCCGCAACCGTAGTTCTCACGAGCATGGCCACACTGGCCGCAGGTCAGATAACATGGCAGGTAAAAGATTATATTACCTCTCAAGGCGCACCGTATGCCATTGCATACGAGCAGTATTTAGATGGTGTGGCAACAGGCTATGTTGTTCACGGCGAAGATGCACGCCAGTATGGCCTTAAACCCTACGCCTCCAGTATCACACATCCGGTTTCATGGTATGACGTAAGCTATCCGAATTACCAGTATGACGAAATTTGGGCGGATGGCGAATACACAGGTCTTACAAGACCGACAGGTGCACGTCTCCCATACACTGCCTACAAAGATTTCCCGTTCGCATGGGAAGTTGGCGGCACACACAAAGTGATTGCTGAAACACGTGCAAACTTTGGTGGCACCTACATTGGTGGCCCGACATATCCGAAGGTATATACGGGTGCCAACGCAGACGTCATTGAAGAAAATCGTTACTTTGGTTTTGACGTTTTCCAGGTCTATGAAAACGGAAAAGCAAGAGACGTTGAGGTTGTGCTTGACACCGAGGGCAACGGTGTAAATACATCAAATTCTCTGAAAGCAAATTACATGGACAGAGCAAGCGATTGGAACACGACAAATGGTAACATCACCTCCCTTGTAAACTCCGGAAACGGTGTTGACAGTGCTTTCTACAATAAACTTGCTTCTGACATGTCCTGGGCATATGCAGGCCAACGCAGCAATAAGGACGCACGCGGTGAAGAACATGCTGTTCCTGTTTTCGATTATACCAATGCAGCGAGTGATTGCTTTGATAATCTGATGCAGGTCAACCACTACTTCCACCTGTCAGGCCCTGTTTACAATAACGACGGCACAATTTCTGCAGGGAACGAATACGGGCTTAAAATCAACGCGTTTTCCGATGTTGTAAAGGCAAAATCTCACAAAATAGATGAAAACAATGCAGAGCTTGCAAAGTATAATGTAATTGCGAATGCAGGCGATATTGCAACAGGCGATTGGGATTATGAAGTAAACGCAGAAAGACTTAGCTACTACACAAATAACATCATTACCACCACACCAAAATATGCAACAGCTGACTGGGTATATGCCGGTTATGAAATTGCAGAGCCGTATCGTATGTATGAATACCTTTCTGTAGAAGGTATCATTTTCGACGGTGACATCGACAACGACGGAAACTTAGACACACCGGTTGTATTCCGCCGCCTCCTCAATGCAAACGGCGAATTTGCGACAGCAAATCCGAAGGTAGAATGGAAGTATGCATGGGTAGAAGCAAGCTATCCGCACGAAATCTACATGCAAAAATATGTGGAAACATTAGACGGCAGCATGATTGCAACTCATGACTTCCGTGGTGCAGGCAAATATGCAAAAGTCAACTACGCTACAGCCATTCACCCGACTGTGGGCGTTGAAAGCGGCGAAAAGAACTATCAGGCACGCCTTGAATGGAGAGGGAATGACGGTCAACTTTATATGACACCGTACTGCAACATTAACGAATATGCAGGCAAATATATTGAACTTTCCGTATCGCCCGATGCATCTTACATCGGCGCATACAATTACGTCGTACCCGGCGCACCGGTTGTTGTAGATCCGGCATCCGTACAGAGCGTAAATTAACAAAAAGAATAGAGTCCTACTGTGAAAGCGTATACAAAATGCGACTCTATTTATAAAAAATCGGAGGCAATTGCCTCCGATTTTTTTATATTACTATTTACCGAGTAATTTTATATCATAAAGTGCAGTTGTAGAACCTATAATTTGAATCTTTAAGTTTACTACACCTTTGAGATTTACTGCGACATCAATCGGTTTATCCGTCTGTTTCAGTTCATAGGTTTTACCAAGCTTTGTTTCGCTGCCGTCATCGGCTACGCTGTAAAAGTTAAGCTCGGCGGTATTACTTGCACCAATTGTTGTGTAGGGCATAACGGCTTGAGCAACAAGCTTTGTATACTGATTATCCAAAATATAAATACCGTAATCGTTGGAGTCTATGATAGAATTTGTGGGGCGTTGTTCTTTATCCTTCAGCATAAAAGTGTTGTCAACTCTGCAACGATTCAGGTTACCTTTATTATAGGCTTCTGGTGGCAGTTTGTCAAAAGAAATGGTTTCTGTTGTAGGAACTTCGCCGATATATACAGACATTTTGTCCTGATCCCATGCAATGCTTTTGTCTGCAAGACGACCAACATCGCGCACCGGGATATATGTAGTACCCTTGTAAATCATCGGCTCTACTTTTTCACCTTTTACGTTAACCATGGTTTCCTCAACGCCGTCCCAAAAAACTTTAATGCCACCAATGTGGACATCAATGCTTTCCGCCAATACGCCAACCGCACTCGTAATTACAGTGGCAAGCAATACACCGGCGAAAAAGCCCTTCCATTTTTCTTTGTTAAACATTTCGTTTAACCTCCTTCTTTTTAATATTCGGGATAATTATAGCTCTTTCTCCAAAAAAAGTCAAGACTCAAACTTTTTTTCTTTTAAAAACAGCGTCCTTTACGCTCTTTCATGCAAGCCTGCATATGCTGACAGTGATAGCAGATTTCGTTTTCAAGTGCTTTCCCGTCAAAGAAATCCGCAATATTTTTTAGCGTGGTTTTGGCAATGCCTTCGAGTGCTTCTTGCGTTAAACACGCCTGATGCGAGGTGACGATGACATTTGGCATTGTTAAAAGCCGTGCCAGCGTATCGTCATGCAGAATATGATTTGATTTATCCGCAAAAAAGAGGTCGCTTTCTTCCTCATAAACGTCAAGACATGCCGCACCAATTTTACGGGATTTTATACCTTCTAAAAGTGCGTCGGAATCGACGAGCGCCCCGCGCGAGGTATTGATGAGAATAACGCCGTTTTTCATGGTATCAATGGCTTTTTTGTCTACCATGTGATAATTTTCCTCCACCAGGGGACAATGGAGAGAAATAATGTCGCTTTCCGAAAAGAGTGTATCGAGAGAAACAAACGTAACGTCCTGCATATCGCGGGGGACGGTGTCATACGCTAAAACACGCATGCCAAAGCCGCGGCATATATCCGCGAAAACACTGCCAATGCGCCCCATACCGACAATGCCGACCGTTTTTTCGTATAAATCCATGCCTGTAAAATCATTGAGACTGAAGTTGTATTCGCGCGTGCGGTTATATGCCTTATGAATCCGACGCACCGACGTCAAAAGAAGTGCAGCGGCATGCTCTGCTACGGCATGCGGCGAATAGGCGGGTACGCGAAGGATATGCACTTTGCCGAAAGCGGCGTGTATATCCACATTGTTAAAGCCTGCACAGCGTAGTGCAACGAGCGTAATACCGTAGGATAAAAGCGCATCCAACACAGCCTTGTCAAGTGTATCGTTCACAAATGCTATGACGCAGTCAAATCCTTTTGCAAGCCGTACCGTATCGCTCGTGAGCTTTGTTTCAAAATAGGTTATGGCAATCGAAGGCGAGGAAAGTGCATCAAAGGCTTCTTTGTCATAAGGTTTTGTATCAAACATAGCGGCACGTATCATAAAATACCTCCTTTTTTCTTATAGACTTTCCCATTTTTTTAAAAGTATAACGAAAGATAAAAAAATAAAAATAAAAAAGTATTGACAAGAAGAAAAAGAGGTGGTATACTATGGTTAAAGATAGTCAAAGTCAAAAGAAAAGAGGAAGAAAAATGGGTACCAGCGATATTATAGAACAGTTTCTTCGTGAAATCATTGAAAGTGACGGGGCGGTGGAAATTCAGCGAAAAACCATTGCAGAACGCTTTGGATGTGTGCCGTCGCAGATCAATTATGTGATTCGCACTCGCTTTACCAATGAACGCGGCTTTTCGGTAGAAAGTAAACGCGGGGGCGGCGGGTATTTGCGGATACGCAAGGTCGGCATTGAAGGAAACAATGTGGTCATGCATATTATAAACAGTATTGGCGATAGCATCAGTTTTGAAACTGCATCGGTCTTTGTTCGCAATATGATAGATAATAACTATCTCACTGCACGGGAGGGGCGGCTTATCCTTTCCGCCATTACGGACAATGTGCTCACGCTGACGCGCCCCATGCGGGACAGCTTGCGTGCATCAATCCTAAAAAACATGCTTGTCGGCTTGGCAATATAAGGAGGCATTTATTATGTTGTGTGAAAAATGTGGTATGAATCTTGCAAATTTGCATCTTACGCAAAATATTAACGGAAAAAAGACGGAGCTGCACGTTTGCACAAACTGTGCGGCACAAATGGGATATCTCGGGACGAAAGATATTTTCAGTACGGATTTTTTCAATCTGTTAACACCAAACATAGGCGGGCATGCGCGATGCCCCGGATGCGGGGAAACGTATGAGGAGTACCGCGCAACAAAGCGCATCGGTTGCGAGCAGTGCTACACACATTTTGCGAGATTTTTGGAGCCTGTCTTTACAAAGGTACACGGGAGCGCATTGCACGCAGGGAAACTGCCGCGCCGCGCAGACAGTAAGGTACGGCAAAAACGAGAGATAGAGCGTGTGCGCCGTCAACTGAAGGAAGCCATTTTAAATGAAGAATTTGAAAAGGCGGCGTCTTTGCGGGATGCCTTGCGCGAAATGGAAGGAGGGGATGCGAAATGACATGGTATCGGGAAGATGGCAAGAAAAATGACATGGTCATCAGTACGCGTGTACGCCTTGCACGCAATATCAGCGGCTATCCTTTTTTGACAAAGCTCGGGAAAGAAGACGGCGAGAAAATTATTGACCTTGTATGGGATGCACTCACGCCGATTGCCAAAGATTTTACACTATATAAAATTCAAAAGCTTTCCCCCGTACGTCAGCAGGCACTTATTGAAAAGCATCTTATAAGCCCTGACCTTACAAACGGCGCATTACCGCGCGCTGCGATTATCAATAAGGATGAAACGGTGTCCATTATGGTCAATGAGGAGGACCACATTCGGATTCAATGTCTCGCGGCAGGACTTGCGCCTGACGAGGCATGGGAAACTGCAAACCGAATTGACGACTTACTTGGCGAACGTCTAGATTTTGCATTCCATGAGAAGTTTGGTTATTTAACAAGTTGCCCAACCAATACGGGTACAGGGCTTCGTATATCTGCAATGGTACATCTGCCTGCAATTTCTGTGTCGGGCGGAATTTCGGGCCTTTTATCGCAGGCGGCAAAATCAGGCATGACGGTACGCGGCCTTTTCGGAGAAGGAAGCGACGCACAAGGGAATTTTTATCAGATTTCCAATCAGACGACGCTTGGCTTTTCCGAGGAGGATTTAATTGAACGTTTTCGCAAGGTGCTTGCATCGGTTATGGAAGTGGAAAACTCTTTGCGGCACAAAATCGCGGATGAGATACCGCCGAAGCTTATCGACCGCATACTGCGCGCGTGGGGAACCATGCAAAATGCGTACATGCTGACAGGGCGTGAGCTTATCAATTGCATAAGTGATGTTCGTTTTGGAATAAATTTGGGTATAATAGAAAAGGTACCCTTTAACTTATTGACACGGCTTATGGTGATTACTATGCCTGCTAACATTTCAGGCACAGCATCCCTGTCGGCAGAACAGCGCGATATAAAACGCGCCGAAATTGTGAAAAAAACCTTAAAGGAGATGAAATAGAATGATGAATTTTAATGAACGGTTTACGCCGAAAGCCAAGACGGCGCTTGAAATGGCGCAAGCGGTAGCGGCGGAGCTCGGGCACAATTACCTGGGCAGTGAACATATGCTTTTGGGGCTTTTGCGGGAGGGCAGCGGTGTTGCTGCTGATGTACTCCGCGAGGCAGGTGTTACGGAGGAGGATGTCCAAAAACGGCTGGGCGAAATTATTGATATTTTTCCGGGTAAGGAAGTACAGTTTATGGGCTTTACGCCCCGCAGTAAAAAGATATTGGAGCTGAGCTTTGCAGAGGCATCCCGTATGGGCAGTCGGTTTATCGGAACAGAACATATTCTGATGGCGATTTTGCGGGAAGGCAGCAATGTGGCACTGAATATTCTGACGGATTTAGGCACGCAACCACAGGCTTTATACAATGCGCTTGTGCACGGTGGAACGAATGCCGAAACGCCACACGCTGCATCGGACAGAAAGGGAGACGGAAAAACACCGACGCTCGACCAGTTTGGAAGGGATTTGACATCACTTGCCAAAGACGGAAAGTCTGACCCTGTAATTGGCAGGGACAAAGAAATTGAACGCGTAGTTCAAATTCTTTCCCGCCGTACAAAAAATAATCCGTGCCTGATTGGGGAGCCGGGTGTCGGCAAAACGGCAGTAGCGGAAGGCCTGGCACAACGTATTGTGCAGGGGAATATCCCTGAAATTCTGAAAAATAAGCGTGTGTTTACTTTGGATTTATCCTCGATGATTGCAGGTGCAAAGTATCGAGGTGAGTTTGAGGAACGTCTTAAAAAGGCGATGGAGGAAATTACAAACGCAGGCAATGTAATTTTGTTTATAGATGAGATGCATACGATTATCGGTGCAGGTGCGGCAGAGGGTGCCATTGATGCATCGAATATTCTGAAACCGTCGTTGGCACGCGGTGAAATGCAGGTAATCGGTGCGACTACCTTGAATGAATATCGCAAATATGTAGAGAAGGATGCGGCACTCGAACGGCGTTTCCAACCCGTCGTAGTGGGTGAGCCGACAATTGAGGAAACCATTGCCATTTTAGCAGGTATTCGGGATAAATACGAGGCGCACCACGGCGTGAAAATTACGGATGCGGCACTGGAGGCGGCGGCAAAGCTTTCCGCAAGATATATAACGGATAGATTTTTGCCTGATAAGGCGATTGACCTTATGGACGAGGCATCTTCACGTGCACGTCTTTCCGCATTGACGGCGCCCGATACGCTCAAAGAACTTGAAAATGCGTTAGCGAATACCAAGGCAGAAAAAGAGGACGCGATTGTAAAGCAGGATTTTGAAAAGGCGGCGTCCCTGCGTGACAAAGAAAAGGAACTGGAAGCTGAATTGAAGGAAAAGCGTGACGCTTGGAATAAAGAAAACGCCATTAAAACTGACGAGGTGGGCGCAGAGGAAATTGCCGCGATTGTTGCGGACTGGACAGGCATCCCCGTAAAACGTTTGGCGGAGGAGGAAGGGGAACGCTTGCGGAACATGGAGACGCTTTTGCATCGCCGCGTGATTGGGCAAAAGGAAGCTGTCAGCGCGGCGGCACGTGCTATACGCCGCGGCCGTGTAGGACTGAAAGACCCCAAACGCCCCATCGGTTCCTTTATATTCTTAGGGCCAACGGGCGTCGGCAAAACGGAGCTTTCCAAAGCAATTGCAGAGGCAATTTTCGGGGATGAGGATGCGATTATCCGCGTTGACATGTCGGAATATATGGAAAAGCATACTGTCTCACGCATGGTTGGATCACCTCCCGGCTACGTCGGCTTTGACGAGGGTGGACAGCTTACAGAAAAGGTGCGACGCAAGCCGTATTCCGTTGTTTTATTTGACGAGATTGAAAAAGCGCATCCCGATGTCTTTAATATTCTTCTGCAAATTTTAGAGGACGGTATTTTGACGGATGCACAAGGTCGGCGTGTGGACTTCAGAAATACCATTATTATCATGACACCAAACGTCGGCGCACGGCAGATTACCGAGCAAAAACGCCTCGGTTTTGGGAATGCCGAGGAAAAGGCGCGCGAAACGTATGAGGATATTAAAAATAATGTAATGGGAGAACTAAGACGTGCCTTTCGACCTGAATTTCTAAACCGTATTGACGAAATCATTGTATTCCATCCGCTTGCGGAAACAGAAATCCGCGATATTGCGGGTCTTATGCTCAAAACGCTGGAAAAGAGGCTTTTGCAAAATAACATTACGGCTACCTTTACTGAGGAAGCAATTTCTGCGCTTGCCAAGGCGGGGTATGACCCTGTGTATGGAGCAAGACCCTTGCGGCGCGCTATACAGTCCAAAATTGAGGACCTTTTGGCAGAGGAGATGCTCGACGGCAAAATCAGCGAAGGCGACATGGTTACGATAGACTATAAAAATGAAACATTCTGTATAGAAAAAAACTAAAGAGAAGCCGCGGATTACAAACGATCCGCGGCTTCTTTTATAGTGAAAAACGATATTCTGTAGAACCTTGTGCAATATTTTCAATCATAAAAATGCCACCGTCGTGTGCATGCGCTGTACGGCTTTCCGATGCAGTCGTAACAAATATTGTGTCACACGTTGGGCCGCCAAAACATAGGCTGGTCAGTCTGTATGCAGGGAAGAAATATTCCTGTATCAGTGTACCTGCCGCATTATAGCATAAAAGCGGTTTGCCCGGTCTGCAATTTGCAACCCATAGGTTGCCGTCCTTATCCGTAGCGATGCCGTCAGGGAAACAATTTGCTGCAAAAACGGAACGATTTTTTATTTCACCCGTGGTGGGATCATAGTCATATTGATATATTTTATCCTCATCCGTGACTGCAAAATACATCTTTTTATGATCGGGTGAAAAACGAATACCGTTTGGCGTATCGCCGACAGAATCTTCTAGGCACAAAAAATTTCCGTCGGGGTCCAGTCGCCACAAGGAACCGTGTTTGCCTCTTTTTTCCGCATCAAAAAAGTTGTCGGCAAGCATGCCGCAAAAGATGCGATTTTTCGAATCAACCATGCAGTCATTGAATAAGCTTTTTTTACAATCCTTATAAAGCACCGGACTTTGATAAGGCGCCCATTCCCATATTTTCCCTTCATCTGCAAAAAGCAAAAAGGTGTCACGGCTTGTCAAAATGATACTGCCGATTGGTCCGATTTGCAACGGAAAGCATTCATATTCCCCGGGCGGCGAATGGTATGTTTTTCGGTAAATTTCGCCCGAAAATCCACGCCAGTAAAGCATTTGGTCTTTTGCATTCCATATGGGAGATTCCGAAAGTTCGCAATGGCAATCTGCAAAAAGCTTTATTTTCTTTGCGTCCATTATTTTATACCTCCAATGCGGATGATGCGATAAATGCGTTTTGTTCCTCGCGGCTTAAATTAACAAAATACACATTCCAACCGCAAAGGCGTATTTGTAAATTTTGATATTTTTCGGGATGGATCTGCGCTTTTAAAAGTGTTTCGCGATCAAGAACATTAAAATGGATTGCAAAGCCGCCTTGATGCATATAGGTATCCAGAAGCCCGCGAAACGCCATCATGCCATCTTGCCCTTTTACGGAAGAAGCATGCAGAATGATATCCGCAACTGTGCCGTCAGGAATCTTCTTGGTATCAAATTTCAGCATAGACTTAAGAAGGGCAGTTACACCTTCTTTATCCTGCCCGACAGAGGCGGTGATATTTTTGGAAAACGGTTCGTAATCTCTTCTGCCGTCAGGCGTAGCACCTGTTGCTTTCCCCATCCACATACGCCAATCAACGGAGAACAAGCCGCAACGGAATACGCCGCCGCGTCCGTTTTTTGTTCCGTTAATTAAATCTGCAAAGCAATTGAAAAGTGTGGCAGCGATGTCATCTACTTCGTTTTGATTATTTCCGTATTTCGGGACAGATTTTTCACAGTACTGTCGGAGACTTTCAAAGCCTGCCCAATTTTTTTGCAGACATTCTTTAAACTCTGTAAAGGAAATCCGTTTTTCATCAAATACTACTTGTTTGACTGCCATTACACTATCCGCAAGCGTGGCAATTCCGGCACCAACAATTGAGGTATTATTATATTTTGCGCCGCCTGCATAAAGGTCAAGACCATTTTTAACGCTGTTTTCATAGGTCGCGGAAATGACGGGAGCAGGGCAGATATCGGGATATAATGGCTCGTGCGAGGCAATAATGTCCATGCAGGATTCCGTGATAAAGGTAAGCTGTGTTTTAACGGCGGCAAAAAAGTCGGAAAACGTAGAAAAATCAGCACCTGTTTTCGGACCGACCTGTAGATTCGCTAAAGGGTCGTAGCCATTATAAAGGGCAAGTGTGACCGCTTTGACAAGATTAACCATTCCGCCGCAGGTGGAGGGGATTTCTGTACCTTCCGCGCCCGGTTCATAGCATCCGTATATAATCACTTTTTTTGCATCCTCATGGCTGATGCCAATTTTTTCTAATGCGGTGGATGCAATATCAACATTGATAAAAACAAAACTATTCTTCCCACTTCGTATCATATCCAAAATAAAATCTAAAACATCCTTACGGATATTGTCATGGTAGAGGACATGCATCTTAGGGTCGTAAATATCAAGTAAACGGTACTCTTCTAATAATAGCATCGTATAATCGTTTGTGGCATCCTGCCCATTTTCATCTTTGCCACAAATATAGAAGGGCGTATTTGCCGTGACCTGCATAGCATTGATTTTCCACAAGAAATCCCGAGTCAGCTCGCGTAGCTGACTTTCCGTAAAAGCACCGCTTTTAAGGTCTGCCCGGTAAAAAGGAAAGTACATTCTATCCAGTCCACCAAGCGAACGAACAATTGTGCAATCCAGGTCTTTTTGAATGGTATAAAAAAGAAGGGTAAGTTGCATGGCCTGAGCAAGCGTTTTTGGTGCAGAAACCATGAGGCTGCGCAGATTGTCTGCCATAAATTGCATCTTTTTGCTGTTTTTTCTTTGTGCACAATTCGCCATGCGTTCAAATAAAACCAAGATGGCTTCATACACACGAATGGAGCAATCATAAAAGGCGAGCTTTTCAGGAGAATCTGCATTTTCAGCGCGGTATGCCTGTAAACGGCGGAGTATCCCGGGGATGCCGTTTTTTAGAACAAAATTCCAATCAGGGGCAATATGCCCGAAATCCATACCGCTACGAAATGTTTTTGTCGTTTCTGCATTTTTGGCAAGTGTATCATAGCCTATACGGAGCTTTGACAGATTGTTGCTCACGCATATGCTGATATAATCGGACAAGATATCCTGGTGCTCGATTTTATCTGCAAAAAATTCATCCTCAGCAATATCGATTCGTGCGTTTTGCAGGAGATATACAATGGCATCTGTTTTTTTCTCGTAGACTGTATAGGTGTCGTTCTCGAAAATATTCTTAAAAATATGTTCCTTCACCGCGGATGCTTCCATTCCGTCCGTAAAGTGATTTTCCTGGTATTGTTTCGATAAGCGTTCTTTTGCTTCGCTAAAACGTCCCCACATTACGATTCCTCCTAAATTGTATTCTTAATTTCAGTATAGGCAGAGCGTTGAGAAATGTCAATATAATAAAAGCACAAATATTACTTTTCGAACATTGTTTTAAAACTATTGCATAATAAAAATACGTATGATATAATGAAAATGGTGATAGTATGAAAATTTTCGAACGTGAACTGACAATCAGCGAAATTGTAAATATCAGAAAAGGTGCAACGCCCATTTCATATACTGTATGCGAGTCGAGGCGAAGTGATTGCTTCTTCTATGTAACGGCGGGGAGCGCGGACTACACATTCGGGGACAAGGTTGTAACGGTGGAAAAAGGCAATGTGGTATTCCTTGCTCATAAAAGTAAATATGACATTTCGGTCAAAACATCCGATTACAGTTATATCTATATTGATTTCTTTTTTACGAAGAGTGACAATACAAGCCTTGAAAATCAAGTTTTTTCCAATGCGGAACTTCATGTTTTGGAAACAGCCTTTACAAAACTGAATCACCTTTGGAATATTGGAAATTTTGCAGACAAAATCCTTTGTCGCTCGATTTTATATCGAATTTATGCAGAGGTGACCAAATGTGCTTTGTATAGCTACGTGTCATCCGAAAAACGAGAGACACTAAAGGCTTCAGTTGACATGATGACGGAAAGATACAGTGATGCAAGTTTTTCTGTCATGGAATTAAGCGGTATATGTAATATGAGTCAGGTGCATTTCCGACGGATTTTCAAGCAGATTTACCACATGTCACCCATACAGTTTTTGACGATGTTACGCATTGAAAAGGCGAAGGAATTATTAGGAGCAACCAAAATGCCGATTCACCAGGTTTCCGAAAAATGCGGGTTCGCCTCCGCATATTATTTTTCAAAAAGATTTAAAGAAAATACGGGGATGCGCCCGGGGGAATATCGGAGCATGAAATAGAATAGGGGAGTTAGAAAATGAATATTTTACCGAATTTTATTGCGGCGGGGACTGTGCCGTGCAGTGAAGAAAACCATGTCAACGCGCCTTACCTAAGAAAAAGCTTTTGCTTGCCGACAGTTCCTTTGGCGGCAGAAATACAAATCTGCGGACTCGGGTTTTACGAATTATACATAAACGGTACAAATATTACAAAAGGCGCACTTGCGCCGTATATCAGTAATCCCGATGATTTTTGTTGCTATGATACTTATGATTTAAAATCGTATCTTCGTGCGGGAGAAAATGTAATCGGTATTTTGCTCGGGAACGGCATGCAAAATCCATTTGGCGGGTTTGTGTGGGATTTTGACAAGGCAAAGTGGCGTGGTGTACCGCGCGTGGCATTGGCTTTTGAAGCGCAAACAGAAAAAGGGACTGTGGCATTTGGGGCGGATACAAGCTTTAAGACCGCTCCGTCACCGATTACCTTTGACGAATATCGCTTGGGCACATTTTATGACGCGAATTTGGAACAACGAGGCTGGAGTGAGCCCGGATTTGATGACCGTGCATGGGAAAATGCGATATCGGTTGAAAGACCGCGCGGAGAGTTAATACCCTGTAAGGCAGAGCCGATTCGTGTGCAGGCGGAAGTAAAGCCTTTGCGTATTTTTCCTGACAAAAACGGGTACACCTATGATTTTGGCATGAATATTGCAGGCGTATGCAGGCTTAAAATTAAAGGAGAAAAGGGGCAGACTATACGCCTGAACCACGCGGAGTGGATGTGTGACGGAAGCTTTGATAAAACAAATATTATCAGCGACTTCTCTAAAATAGATTTTTTAAATGAACATGGTCAAGTGGACAGATACATCTGTAAGGGCGAAGGAGTGGAAACCTTTGTGCCTCCCTTTACGTATCATGGATTCCAACAGGTATATGTGGAAGGGTTAAAACCGGAACAGGCAACGGAGGATTTATTGACTTGTCTGATCATGAATTCCGATTTAAAGGAAAGAGGAGGATTTTCTTGTTCTGACGAAATACTGAATACCCTGCAGATTTATGCAAGAAGAAGTGATTTATCTAACTTTTATTATTTTCCAACTGATTGCCCGCATCGTGAGAAAAACGGGTGGACGGGCGACATTTCTGCGTCTTGCGAGCATATGCTTCTGAATTTAACCGCCGAAAACAGCCTTCGCGAATGGCTTAGAAGTATGCGGAAGGCACAGGCGGAAAACGGCGCACTTCCGGGGATTGTACCAACAGCCGGTTGGGGATTTGAGTGGGGAAATGGTCCTTTGTGGGATAGCGCATGCGTGTATGTCCCCTACTACATTTATAAATACACAGGGGACAAGGAGGTTTTGGTCGAGAATGCGGATATGATTTTCCGATATTTGAATTATATTACAACCCGTCGCGGCGAAAACGGACTCATTGCAATCGGACTTGGCGATTGGATGCAACCACGTCGCCCTGCGAACCAATACACAACGCCCCTGGCATTTACGGACACGGCAACCATTATGGATATGTGCAGGAAAGCGAGCTTTATTTTTGAAAAAATCGGAAGGCCTCTGCAAAAAACATTTTCGGACACACTTTATAAACAGCTCCGCCAATGCATACGCGAAGAGCTTGTTGACCTAAATACGATGACCGTAGAAGGCGCAACACAAACGGGGCAGACAATTGCTATCGCGTTTGATATTTTCGAGGAAAATGAAAAAGAACGTGCCTTTGCGGTACTGGAAGAAATGATTGCAAGGGATCATGAGTTCATAGATACGGGAATTTTGGGCATACGCTATATTTTCCACATTTTAGGGGCGTATGGACGTGCGGATTTAGCATATAAAATGATTACGAGACCTGAATTTCCGTCATACGGCTATTGGCTACAGTGCGGTGCAACTTCGCTTTGGGAGGATTTTCAGAGCGAGGATGTCAAAAATGGATCGAAAAATCATCATTATTTCGGAGATATCAGCCATTGGTTTATCGGGGATTTGGCGGGTATAAAAATAAACCCGACCTGTAACAATGTAGATGAAGTGGAGATATCACCACACTTTATTGATGCACTTTCTCATGCAGAGGGATTTTTTAATACAAAGCACGGAAAAATTGAATCAGCGTGGCATCGGGATGGGGATTCGGTTATGCTGACTGTTTCAGCCCCGACGCAAATTGTGGGCAAAATATGCCTTGCTGAAGGATATCGTTTTGAAGACGGTACAATAGAAAAAATACTCAAAAGCGGTGTATATAAAGCGATAAAATAAAGGAGTTTAGAAAAAGAGGCAATGACTGAATGAACTGGTCAATCATTGCCTCTTTTTATTTCTTTTCTCGATTGCCTATTTTACAATCAAGCTTTCACCTGTCATTTCTTCGGGTTTTTCGAGCTGCATAATATCAAGCATTGTGGGTGCAATATCCGCAAGCCTTCCACCTTCGCGAAGTTTTATATCTCCTGCGCCCGCGACCAAAAGCGGCACGGGGTTTGTGGTATGTGCAGTGAAGGGGCTGCCGTCTGTATCGAGCATACAATCAGCATTACCATGGTCAGCAGTTAAAAGAACAGTGCCGCCTTTTGCTAAAATAGCATCTACGACTTCGCCGACGCAAGCGTCCACCGTTTCAACGGCGCGTATCGCACAGCTTATGGCGCCTGTATGACCGACCATATCGCAGTTTGCAAAGTTTAAGATAATTACGTCTTGCGCATCAAGGCGTGCGAGCACGGCATCCTTGACTGCAACTGCGCTCATTTCGGGCATAAGGTCATATGTTGCAACCTTGGGGGAAGGAATTAAAACGCGGTCTTCACCGGGTGCGCATTTCTCTACGCCGCCGTTAAAGAAGAATGTAACGTGTGCATACTTTTCCGTTTCGGCAATACGAAGTTGGGTATAGCCCTTTTCGGCAATATAATCCCCAAAAGTGTTTGTGAGTTTTTGGGGGCGAAATGCTACCTGTACGTTTGGCATTGTTGCGTCATACTGCGTCATACAAACGTAAGTGAGCGGGAAAAACTTTCTTGTAAAGCCGTCAAAATCCGGGTCTACAAACGCACGGGTAATTTCACGTGCGCGGTCAGGGCGGAAGTTAAAGAAAACCACACTGTCATCCTTTTCGATTTTACCATTGCCCAAAGAGGCAGGCACGATAAATTCATCTGTTACATCTTCTTCATAGGAAGCGCGGACATAGGATGCGGCATCCTCGATTTTCTTTGCTTTGGAGCCGATGAGTGTTTTATAAGCTTTCTCCACGCGGTCCCAACGATTGTCACGATCCATCGCATAGTAGCGCCCCATAACGGAAGCGATACTGCCAACGCCGATGCGATTCATTTCTGCCGTTAAATCGTCAAGGAAACCCGCACCTGAGGTGGGGGACACATCACGCCCGTCCAAAAGTGCGTGGACATATACCTTCGTAAGACCAAATCGTTTTGCCATCTCCAAAATGCCGTAGAGATGGGTAATATGGCTATGCACGCCACCATCAGACAAAAGACCGATAAGGTGCAGTGAAGTGTTGTTATTTTTACAGTTTTCCATGGCGGATACCAGTGCGCTGTTCTCAAAAAAGTCTCCGTCTGTAATGGATTTTGTAATGCGGGTCAGCTCCTGATATACGACTCTGCCCGCACCGATGTTGGTGTGGCCGACCTCGGAATTACCCATCTGCCCTTCCGGCAAACCAACATCCATGCCGCTGGCGCCGATTTTTGTATAGGGGTATGCTTTAAAAAGACGGTCCAGATTCGGTGTGGCGGCACTACTGATGGCATTTCCTTCTCCGCTTGGTGCGAAGGCAAAGCCATCCATAATAATAAGTGCTGTGAGTTTTTTATCCAAAATATTCTTCCTTTCTGATACGCACCGGGGAAATTCCCCGGTGCGTACAAATGCTTTTAAATTTTCGTAGCTTTAGGCGTTGGCAATAACCGTAAAGTCGTCCGCCTTAAGGCTTGCGCCACCGACAAGACCGCCGTCAATATCGCTCATAGCGAAAAGGTCTGCGGCATTTGCGGCGTTTACGCTGCCACCATAGAGAATGCGGATTTTACCTGCAGTTTCCGCACCATACAATTCGCCAATCAGAACGCGAATCGCGCTGCAAACTTCATTTGCCTGCTCGTTGGTTGCAGTTTTACCTGTGCCGATTGCCCAGATGGGTTCATAAGCAATTACAATATCTGCTGCTTTATCTGCAGGAATATCTTTTAATGCTTTCTTAAGCTGAATGCGAATCCATTCGATTGTAATGCCATCTTCGCGCTGAGCCAGGGATTCGCCGCAGCAAATAACGGGAATAAGACCATATTCGAGTGCTTTGATTGCTTTTTTGTTTACGGTTTCATCCGTTTCACCAAAATATTCGCGACGTTCGGAGTGGCCGAGGATAACATGTGTAACACCCATTTCGCGAAGCATTGCAGGAGCAATTTCACCCGTGAAAGCGCCCTTATCCTCAAAGTGCATGTTCTGTGCGCCAACCATAATTTTTGTGCCCTTTGCGGCTTTCAAAACAGCATCGAGGCAAACGAAGGGGGGACAAACAAGTACATCGTTTGCGGCATCTCCTGCTTTTGCAGCAAGGTCTGCCATGAGTGCTGCAGCTTCTTCGGGGGTTTTATTCATTTTCCAGTTGCCTGCTGCAAGTTTTTTTCTATCATCTAAAAGGCAAGCAATACCGGGGAGTACGATGCCTTCCAAAAATTCGAGAGAAGCACCGCCGCCTGTAGAAATGTGCGTCATTTTATCTGCAAAACCGAGTTGTTCTACTGCTGCTGCACTGTCACCGCCGCCGATAATGGTAGTGGCAGAAGCGTTTGCAAGTGCTTTTGCAACTGCGATTGTGCCTTTTGCCAGCGTCGGATTTTCAAATACACCCATCGGACCGTTCCAAACTACAGTGCGTGCATCGCTGATTGCTTTTGCGAAAAGGTCAATTGTTTTTGTTCCGATGTCAAGACCCATTTTATCAGCGGGAATAGCATCTACCGAAACAACTTCAGTTGCAATTTCAGCCGTGATGGGGTCAGGGAATGCAGCTGCTACGGTCGTATCAACGGGCAAAAGAAGCTCTACGCCGTTTGCAGCGGCCTTTTCGATAAGGCTTTTTGCAAGGTCAAGCTTTTCTGCGTCGAATAAGGATTTGCCGATTTCGCAGCCCTTTGCCTTGAGGAAGGTGTAAGCCATACCGCCACCAATAATCAACTTATCTACTTTTGTAATTAAGTTTTCGATAACGCCGATTTTGTCGGAAACCTTCGCACCGCCCAAAATGGCAACGAAGGGACGCTCGGGATTCGAAAGTGCCTTACCCATGACGTCAATTTCCTTCTGAATGAGGTAACCGCAAACGGCGGGCAGGTAGTCTGCAACGCCAGCGGTGGAAGCGTGTGCGCGATGTGCGGTACCAAATGCGTCGTTTACATAAATATCAGCAAAGGAAGCTAAAGCTTTAGCAAAAGCAGGATCGTATTTCTCTTCTTCTTTGTGATAACGAACGTTTTCAAGCAAGATAACGTCGCCATCTTTCATGTCGGCAACCAAAGCTTTTGCACTGTCGCCGATAACATCCTCTGCCATTTTAACGGTTTTGCCGAGATGCTCGGAAAGACGTTTTGCAACCGGTGCCAGACTGAATTTGGGATTAAATTCTCCCTTCGGTCTGCCAAGATGCGAGCAAAGGATAACCTTTGCATTATGGTCCGCAAGGTAGCGGACAGTGGGCAGTGCACCGAGGATTCTCGTTTCGTCCGTAATGTTCTTGTCAGCGTCAAGCGGTACGTTAAAGTCGCAACGAACCAAAACGCGCTTGCCTTCTACAGCAATAGATTCAATGTTTCTCTTGTTCATAATTTCACTCCTACATATATTATATCCACTATTTTACAACAAAAGCGCCCTAAAATCAAGTAAAAAATAAAAAAATATCTTTATTTATTGAGGAAGTTTTTTTTCTTGTTAAATTATTGACAAAAAAATTGTCCTGTGGTATAATTTGCAAATACAATATCTTACATAAAAAGGAGCATACACATGGAATTTTTGAATCAGCTAATCTCGTTTTCGGGCGGTACGGTTGCACTTTTTGGAGCATTCTTGATTTGCCTTATCGGATATGCTATCGGGCATATTCAAATTAAGGGGTTATCCCTCGGAACGGCAGGCGTATTTTTGGCGGCACTTTTGTTCGGATATCTTTTTACGTTGCCCCAAATTCAGTCTATTCCTGTTTTGGGCAGACTGTATGTTGAAAATGCATCCTCTGCGGTAGTGGGGCATTATAAGTTTATGGAAAGTGTCGGCCTTATCTTGTTTGTTACAAGCGTCGGTTTTATTGCGGGACCGAACTTTTTCCGCGATTTAAAGAAAAATGCAAAATCCTATGTACCGATGGGTATTATTATCATCGCAATCGGCGCGATACTGACGGCACTTTTTGCAATCATTCCCGGTATCGGATCTGCTTTTGCAAACGGTGTTTTGTCGGGTGCATTGACAAGTACGCCGGCATTTTCCGCTGCAAAACAGGTTGCATCGGCGGACGCGCAGGGTCTTGTGGCACTCGGTCATGCGGTTGCATATCCCTTCGGTGTTATCGGTGTTGTGCTTTTCGTACAGATTATTCCGAGACTGGTCCGCGCAAATATGGAAAAGGAACGCGGACTTATTATGGTAGAAACATCTGATGCGGCACAAAAGACCGACGCGGTAAAGCATACGCTCTTAGATGAATTTGGCTTTGCATCCTTTGGTCTTGCAGTTGTACTCGGTATTCTCCTCGGCAGCATAAAAATTCCGCTTACGTCTGCAGGATTTAAAGGCGCATGCTTTTCCCTCGGCAATACGGGCGGACCGCTTATTATGGCATTGATTCTCGGTCACTTCGGGCATATCGGCAAATTGAACATGCGTGTGCCGGATAGCGTTGTAAAGGTATTTCGTGAATTCGGACTTATGCTCTTTTTAATCGGTGCAGGCGTTGAAGGCGGCGTAGAATTGGTCGCACAGGTACAGGCTTCCGAATACGGTGTTATGCTTGTTGTATATGGCTTTTTGGCCGGTGCGGCTATGACAACAATTCCTATGCTCGTCGGCTATTTCTGTGCAAAAAAATGGTTTAGGTTGCCGCTCCTTTATAACCTGGGCTCCATCACGGGCGGTATGACCAGTACACCTGCACTTGGCACGTTAATCTCGGTTGCGGGGACGGATGATGTTGCAAGTGCGTATGCATCCACCTATCCTATGGCTTTGGTGCTGATTGTTTTGGTTTCCAACCTGATAGGCACGTTTATTGCTTAGTAAATATAAGGTAAGATTTTAAAAAAGAATGAGGATAAATCAAAAAGACATCATTCTACGGATAAACACAATTATATCGGCGTATGCCGATATTTTTGTTTCCAAAATCTTGACATACATAAGAAATAAAAGTATAATAATTGTAGAAGGACAGGAGGAATGAAGATGGCAGAGAAAAAAGGTACTGAAAAAAAGAAGGCGGCAACCGCAATTGCAGGGCAGGATGAAAAGAAAAAAGCACTTGAGATGGCACTCGGTCAGATAGAAAAGCAATTTGGTAAGGGTGCGGTTATGAAACTTGGGGAAAATACGCATCTGAACATCGAGTCTATTCCGACAGGGTCTTTGTCACTTGATATCGCACTGGGCATCGGCGGCGTGCCGCGCGGCAGAATTGTTGAAATATACGGGCCGGAATCCTCCGGTAAAACAACTGTGGCATTACATATTATTGCCGAGGCGCAAAAACGCGGCGGCGAAGTCGCGTTTATCGATGCGGAGCATGCTTTAGACCCGCATTATGCAGAAGTTTTGGGTGTTGATGTAGACAGTTTGATTGTATCGCAACCGGACACGGGCGAGCAAGCGCTGGAAATTGCAGAAGCACTTGCACGAAGTGGCGCACTTGATGCTTTGGTTGTTGACTCCGTAGCGGCATTGGTGCCGAAAGCGGAAATTGAAGGCGAAATGGGTGACGCACATGTCGGTCTGCAGGCAAGACTTATGAGTCAGGCCCTCAGAAAGCTTGCGGGCGTTGTAAATAAATCGGGCACAACGGCAATTTTCATAAATCAGCTTCGTGAAAAGGTTGGTATTGTATACGGGAATCCTGAGGTTACCCCCGGTGGCCGCGCACTGAAATTCTACGCTTCTGTGCGTTTGGATGTGCGGAAATCCGAAGTGATTAAAGTGGACAGTACACCTGTGGGCAACCGCGTTCGCATTAAGGTTGTGAAAAATAAGGTTGCACCGCCCTTCCGTGAAGCAGAGTGCGATATTATGTACGGACAGGGCATCTCGACTGTTGGTAATATTTTAGACCTTGCCGTGGATTACGATTTAGTTGATAAGTCGGGTGCATGGTATTCGTATGATGGAGAGAGGATTGGACAGGGTAGAGAAAATGCGAAGAAGTTTCTTACCGAAAATCCTGACATATCCGCAAAACTTGAGGCGGAAATTCGGGAAAAGGCAGGATTGCCAACCCCCAATATATCGGAAGAATAAACCGGGGATGTTTAAAAATGTGTAGACCGCATAAACGCTATTTTTAACATATTTTACAACCTCTTAAGAAAATCAAAAATATGAAATATGCTGTAAAATTTGAAAAATCAAGATACTACCTTGTATTTTAGCGTTTGTGCTACGAACAAACTTCGCCTCTCGACGTACCTATGTACGCCTTCGGGTTCCCACGGCAAGGCCCAACGCCTTGCCGTGACTCAGTTTGTTCGTTCTACAACATTTTTAT
>JAZNUV010000033.1:0-45161 GCA_045592445.1 Clostridia bacterium
ACAAAAACGGTACCGTCATCAATTTTCAGCATTGTTTTTGTCTCACCGAGCCCCGTCATCTCTGTTTCGTGATATGACAAAAAATGCTTATTCCCTTTTTTATAATATTTCCCTTCCGTTACCATATTCGTAACGTTTTCCTCTTGTTCCGCAGGATAAAATTCTTTACCGCAGATGGATATTAAAACTTCCTTTTGCATGACCGCTCTCCTATGTAAAATCAATTGTTATAATCATTTTAACATATTATGATACAGAATGCAACGTAAACTTCCGACAATTGCCCCGTTTTATCCCTATCAAAGCATTTTCATGTAGGTTCCCCACATGCGTAACATCTCTATTTCATTACTGCATCATAAACGTCTCGTTTTGGAACACCGCGTTCTTTTGCAACGCGCTTTACGGCATCCATTTTTGACATACCTTCCTTCGTATACATGGCAACATGTTCTTCTACGGAAACTGTGTCCCAATTTTCTGCCTTTTCTTCCTTCCCCTCTACAATCAGAACAAATTCGCCCTTTGGCGGTTGTGCAGTATAATATGAAACCGCTTCCGCCATGGTCATACGAAGTGTTTCTTCATACAGCTTTGTCATTTCTCTGCAAAGCGATATTTTTCTTTCCGCGCCGAATACCGTTACAAAATCCTCGAGCGTTCTTAAAAGTTTATGCGGTGCTTCATAAAATATCATGGTACGTTTTTCATCTGCAAGTTCCGAAAGTCTGTCCATACGTCCTTTTTTCTGTGTAGACAAAAAACCTTCAAACACAAATCTACCTGTCGAAAGACCTGAAATTGCCAAGGCACTAATTGCCGCGCAAGGTCCAGGTACAGGCGAAACTCGAATGCCCCGTTCGGCACATTCCGCAACAAGTTCCTCGCCCGGATCACTGATTGCGGGCATGCCCGCATCACTGATTAAAGCCACATTTTTTCCCTCTAAAAGCGCCTCAATAATCACTTCTCCATGTCCGCGCCGATTGTGCGTAAAATAACTGATACAAGGCTTTTGTATACCTAAATGCGTAAGAAGCTTCTGTGAATGGCGTGTGTCTTCTGCCGCAATTAAATCTACCGCATCAAGCGTTTCCCGAAGGCGTAACGATATATCATTTAAATTGCCAATTGGTGTTGCGCAAACATACAATGTACCTTTCATTATACACCCTCTCCGTAGCACTGTAGTGCTTCATCCGTATACCGACCGTCCTCATGATATAAAACAAGTGGTGGCATACAACGCAAAAATGTACCGCCGCCCAAAGTCCCTTCAATCAAAAATAGTACCGCAGGCTTATCCTTTTTTGCATGTACCATCTGAAGGCGTTTCGGCTCAAGCTTATACTTTCGCATGGTACAAAGAACATCCGTTAGTCTGTCAGGCCGATGTACCATCGTAAACTTACCGCCAAAATGCAAAACAGATGCTGCACTCTTGACAACATCATCTAAATTGCACAATATTTCATGCCGCGCAATCGCTTTATCTCGATTGGGGTTTATAAGCCCTCCATCGCGCATATAGGGCGGATTACAGGTCACATGCTCAAAGCGTTTCCCCTTTAGGAGCGTAGCTGCATTCTTGATATCACCTTCTATAATTTGCACATGGGAAAGATGATTTTCTGTGATGCTACGCACTGCAAGCGCCGCTTGTTTTGGGTTAATTTCAATTCCGTAAATTTCTGCTGCTTCTTTTTTTGCAGTTAACAAAAGCGGAACAATCCCGTTCCCTGTGCATAAATCCAAAACAGCATCACCGCATTTTACGTCCGCAAAAGCGGATAAAAGAACTGCGTCAACACCAAAGCAAAATGCATGCGGGTCTTGCCATATAAAAAGACCATTTCGGTTAAGGTCATCTTTTCTAATACGTTCTTCCATTTTGCATGTTCGGAGCCGCCCTGAAAGGCGGCTCCACCCTTTCTCATTGCTTACTGCTGTTTGGGTGCGGACACCGGGCAAACATTTGCACAGTTACCACATTCGATGCAAACTTCCTCGTCAATTACAAATGTAGTATCCCCTGCAGAGATGCAGGATACCGGACATTCTGCTTCACAAGCGCCACAGCTAATGCAATCTTCTGTAATCATATATGCCATGATTTACACCTCCTTCATATTACTTTTAATACTATATCATGTTCTGATTGTTTTGGCAAGTGTTTTTCTATAATTTTTACGCTTTTTGTACATAAAGTTTCATGTCATCGCCCTTCGTCACTGAAACAACATCTCCGTCTTTTAGTTCGCTGCAAATCAGCATGTGCGCCACCTTATCCGCAATATGCGTTGAAATCGCACGGCGAAGCGGTCGTGCTCCGTTTTTCTCATCCAGACCTAAATCCAAAAGCAGTTCTTTCGCCTCTTCCGAAATACGAAAGCCAATACATTTTTCTGCTAAAGTGGTTGCAAATTCATCAAGCAATTTTTCTAATATCTCCATTAGAACAGGACGCGAAAGCGGATTAAAGAGTACAATCTCATCAATACGATTTAAAAATTCAGGTTTAAAGAATGCGCGTAAAGCCTTTTCCGTCTTATCTTTGTTTGCAATTTCAGGCGTTGCAGTGTAACCGGGTGCTGTCCCTTTATAGTCTGAGCCAGCATTGGACGTCATAATAATCACTGTGTTTTCGAAACTTACGACCTTTCCGTGGCTATCCGTAATTCTTCCATCCTCCAGAACCTGTAAAAAGACATTTAATACCTCTGCATTTGCCTTTTCAATTTCATCAAGTAAAATAACAGAGTAAGGTCTGCGGCGAATTTTCTCGGTGAGCTGTCCTGCATCATCATAGCCGACATAGCCCGGTGGCGAGCCAATAATTTTTGAAACGGCATGTTTTTCCATATATTCAGACATATCCATGCGAATCAGAGCGTCCTCGCTATCAAACATAGCCTCCGAGAGTGCACGTGCAAGTTCTGTTTTACCGACGCCTGTTGAGCCAGCAAAAATAAACGATACAGGATGACGGCGCACTGTAAGGCCTGCGCGGCATCGTCTGATTGCGCTCGCTACGATTTGGATTGCCTCATCCTGCCCTTTTACGCGTTTTTTAAGCACTTGCTCAAGTTCTAACAGGCGTGTCGTTTCCTCTTTTGTTATCTGTCCGGCAGGGATTCCTGTACGCCTTTCAATTACTGCTGCTATATCTTCTATGGTTATCCGCACATCGAAAGCACGGCTTTCCGCTTCTTGTATGTCTGCTTCAAGGCGGCAGGCACGTGTTGTCAAATCAGCAATATGCTGATAATCTTCTACACCCTCTGCCTCTGTAGCTGTCTCTTTTTCTTTCATCACTTCTTCCAATTCTTTATACAGACGGGTAAGTGCTACCAGTTCTTCGTTCTTTAGATTTGCACGTGACGAAGCTTCATCAATTACATCAATCGCCTTATCGGGCAAATACCGATCCGTAATATAGCGTTTACTCATATTCACTGCAGCACAAATTACGTTATCATCTATCACAACCTTGTGGTATGTTTCGTAATAAGATTTTATGCCACGCATAATCTCAATGGTTTCCTCTACGGTGGGTTCCTCTATTAAAATGGGTTGAAAACGGCGTTCAAGCGCCGCGTCTTTCTCAATATGCTTGCGATATTCGCTTGTTGTGGTTGCGCCTATCACCTGAATTTCACCGCGCGCAAGCGCAGGCTTTAAAATATTTGCAGCACTCATTGCGCCCTCAGCATCACCCGCGCCGACAATATTGTGCAGTTCATCTATTACCAAAATAATATTGCCTTGCTTTTTTACTTCTTCAATTATATTTTTAAGGCGTGCCTCAAACTGACCACGAAACTGCGTGCCTGCCACAATCGCGGTAAAATCCAAAAGAAACACTTCTTTATCCAATAGCTTTGCAGGTACGCGCCCTTCCACAATTCTTGTTGCAAGCCCTTCCGCAATAGCAGTTTTGCCAACACCCGGTTCGCCGATAAGGCATGGATTGTTTTTAGTTCTGCGATTTAGTATCTCCATACAACGCATAATTTCCGTATCTCGTCCAATAACCCTGTCGACCTCACCCGCACGCGCTTTCGCAGTCAAATTCGTGCCAAAACCCTCTAAAAGTTTTTTCTTTGGTTTTTTCTTTTTTGGTGCATCTTCTTTTTGAAAACCACCGAATAGATTCTGAAAGAAATTATTTTCGCCGCCTTCCTCTATATCGGCTGGCATCTCCGCTGCCATAATTCCCATCATTTGTTCCCCAAGATTATCTATATTATCAGGGTCAAGACCGATGCTGCCGGCAAATTGGCCAATATCCATACCGAGCTCCTGCGCACAAGGCATGCAGAGTCCTTCTGTTTTTCTCTCTCCATTTTCTACCTTTGTTACAAATACAACTGCAACATTTTTGTTGCATCGTGAACACATCATCATAATTTATTTTTTACATCCTCCTGGTTTACCTGCCAAATTCGGTAGGCAGATGTTTGATTTTATAAAAATATCAGCCATTTATCACAGATATTCTTTTGACTAATACGATAAAATAAGCAGTTACGAGCATTCGTAACTGCTTATTCAATAAGCTTAATAATTAGCCTTTAATTGCAGCAGATGCCATACCTTCAATAAATTGCTTCTGCGTAAACGCATACACGATAATTGTCGGTGCCATAGCTAAAATCGCTGCCGCCATAATAATATGCGTTTCACCTTTGGCTTCGTATTTTGCATTAAAGTTTGCAAGCGCCAACGTAACTGTACGTTTCTCCTGACTTGTCAAATATATCAAGGGGCCAAACAAGTCGTTCCACTGACTTTGGAATATACGAAGTGCCAGCGTTGCAATCATCGGTCTTGCCAGCGGCATATAGATACGTGCATAGATATAAATTGGATGTGCACCATCAATGAGCGCCGCCTCATAAAGGCCACCCGGCAACCCCTTAAAGCATTGCCGCATCAAAAAAATATTAATTGCCTGGCCGAAGAAACTACCGACCGTCAGCGGTAAGAAGGTATCTACCCAGTGCAGTTTGCTGAATATAACAAACATCGGAACCTGCATAACTGTACCGGGCAGAAACATCGTACAAAGTGCACCAAAAAATAAAGCATTTGAACCTTTAAAATTATATCTTGCAAAACCAAATCCAATAAAAGTATTGGACAAACATGTACCGATGATGTTAACAACAACGATGAACAACGTATTTCCAACGTATTTCAAAAGGTCCAGCTCGTCTAAAACACGCACATAGTTACTCCAATTCCACTCTTTGAAAAATTGCATTTTGTAAACATCTGCACCATTGGAAACCAAAGACCCTGAAAAAGCAAACACAAACGGGAAAATCATGATTACAGAGCCAAGCAAGAGGAATAAAAGACCCCAAATACTATAATCTCTTCTACGTTTAAAGAAGCCGGGTCGTTTGTTTGTTTTTACACCAACTGTGCCATTTTCAATTACAACATTATTCGCCATCGTAATGCACCCACTTCTTTTCAAATTTTTTCTGAGCCCATGTTACAAGAGCAACAACCACAAAGCTGGCCCAACCAAATGCTGCAGCAAGCCCTACCTGCGAGGTTCCTTCCCACATATACTGATAGATCATTGTGTTAATAACACCAACATCCGCGCCTGTATCTTCGTTCAGAACGTAGAAACTTTCAAAAACCTGCAGTGCTCCGGAAATACCGGTGATCAGCAAGAAGAAAATTGTAGGTGTCAAGAGTGGCACTGTAATCTTAATAAACTTTTTCCAAGCTCCTGCACCATCAATTTCAGATGCTTCAATAACATCCTTGCTAATGGCCTGCAAACCAGCAATCAGATAAATCGTTGAACCGCCGACACCTTTCCAAAGTTCCATAAGAACAACCGCAACAATTACTTCAAAATAGTGTGTACTGAATGTAAACAGGAACGGTCCTAATCCAATAAACCCTAAAATTCTATTCAGTGCACCGCCTTTCGGATTATAAAGACGTGCCCAAACAAGTGCAACAGCTGTTGTTGGCGTAAGGCCCGGTATGTAGTACATAACACGGAAAATTGAAAGACCTTTGACTTTCTGATTCAACAAAACAGCAAGAACACATGCCAGCGGAATCTTTATGCCTTCCAACAAAATTGCATAAATCCAAACATTTCTGAAACCTGACAATGTTCTCGGGTCAACAACGACTCGAGCAAAGTTCTGCAATCCAACCCACTTTGGCGGATTCAGCAAATCGTAGCGTGTAAACGCTAAGTAGATAGAGACAACTAAAGGTATCAACGTAAAGCACATCAAAGAAAATATGTACGGTGATACAAATAGCCATCCCCAGCGCATGTGTCTTCTGGTCATTCTTTATCCTGGCCTTTCTGTCCGTTAATTTTGAATTTTTCGACAAGCGCCCCGGACAAGGCGTGCCCTTTTATGTAACAATCCACAAATTGCACAGATAAAAAAGTGAATTTTTCCGTGATTTGTATGCTTTGTTATGCACTTTTAACATAAATCACAAATATATTATAGCACAGCTATCAGAATAATGCAAGCATTTTTAATAAATTTTACAGTTTTTTTCATTGGACAAGCTTTTTCGACAAAAAAACCCCGAAAATTTGCACTTTTTTTCAATATTAAAAATGCGGAATTCGCTTTAAAATAGCGGATTCCGCAATCAAATCATCTTATTTGTGCAATATTACTATTCTTCGTCATCGCAGCAATCACAATCACAATCGCAATCACAATCGCAATCACATTCAATTTCAATTTCATGTCCACAAGCAGGACATACAATTACATCGTCTTCTTCATCTAAAACGTCAGCATCGAGCATAATGGTTTCGCCACAGTTCGGGCATTCGATATCAGCACAATCAAAGGAATCACAGCAATCACAATAATCGTCATCTTCCTCATCTTCATAGACAATTTCTTCAACAAAGGATAAATCTTCATCGATTTCGTCTACCTGCGCCTGCATTTCATCAACATCATCGCCAAGGCATTCAAATTCGTCTGCCATGTCATCCAAAATAGCAATTATTTTGGAAAGCAATTTACCTTCCCCTTTTTCCGTATCCATGTCCATGCCTTCGCAAAGCCCTCTTAAATGTGCAATTTTTTCTTTCAAAGTTTCCATGTTCAATTCCTCCTTTTTGTCTATATAATTCGCTTATGCACGCTCCATATATTCCCCCGTGCGCGTGTCCACACGAATCATATCACCTTCATCAATAAATAACGGAACGTTAATTTGTGCACCTGTTTCAAGCGTTGCAGGTTTTTGAGCACCTGTTGCTGTATCGCCTTTGACGCCCGGCTCTGTTTCTGTAACCTTAAGCTCTACAAAGTTTGGCGCTTCAACACCAAAAACATTGCCTTTATAGGACAAAATCTTTACAAGCATGTTTTCTTTAACGAATTTCAGTGCGTCACCCAACTGGTCTGCGTTGAGAGGCAGCTGTTCGAAGGATTCCTGGTCCATAAAATAATAGAGTTCCCCATCATTATAAAGATATTCCATATCCTTACGCTCAATATGTGCTTTCGGCATTTTATCCGTCGGTCTGAACGTTTTTTCTACCACACCGCCACCTATTACATTTTTGAGCTTTGTTCTTACAAACGCTGCACCTTTACCAGGTTTTACATGTTGAAATTCAACAATCTGATATACATTTCCTTCAAATTCAAAGGTTACACCATTTCTAAAATCTCCTGCACTAATCATATATAATTTCCAATCCTTTCATAAGTATACTGTTATTCTATCGTATATCGTGCAAAAATGCAAGTCTTTTTTACATTTTACACAATATTTTTCATTAGATTTGCGCGACTAAATCTTCCATGTTATACATTCCTGCGGGCTTGTCCTTTAAAAAGCCTGCTGCTCGAACTGCGCCGACTGCAAAAATATCGCGGCTCATGGCCGTATGCTTAATTTCAAGTATTTCATCGTTACCTGCAAACAGTACATCATGTTCACCAACAATGGTACCGCCGCGCACAGCATGAATTCCGATTTCCTGCTTTCCGCGCGGACGACGCACGCTATGTCTGTCATAGACATACTCTCCGCTTGACGGCATTGTTGCCTCAATTGCATCCGCTATAGCAAGGGCAGTGCCGCTAGGTGCGTCCAGCTTACGATTATGATGCTTTTCAATGATTTCAATATCAAATCCGTCTGTTAATACCTCCGTTGCTTTTTTTGCAAGTGCAATCAAGAGATTTATTCCGAGCGACATGTTCGCCGAGAAAAACACTGCAACAGTCTTACTTGTTTCTTCAAGCAGACTCAAATGTTCCTTTCCAAGTCCCGTTGTGCAGACCACAATCGGAATATGCCGTTCTGCCGCATACGGAAGTAACGTGAGCAGTGCAGCAGGATTTGAAAAATCAATAATCACATCTGCCGGTACATTGATTTCCCTCGGATTCGATACAATCGGGAAATCAGCATAGGATGTGGTCTGAATATCTACGCCGGCACAGACGGAAAAACCGGGTGTACTTTCCGCAATATGCGCGACTGTACGCCCCATCTTTCCATTTGCACCACTTATAATTAAGTTTGTCATTCGCAATTATCCTCTTTTACTCTTTTATTGTAAGACCTGCGCTAATCAGTGCCTGTCGTAAAATTGCACGATTTTTTTCTTCCATATCGCAAAGCGGAAGCCTGAGTGCACCGACATCATAGCCAAGCATATTCATTGCCGTCTTTACCGGAATGGGGTTTACCTCAATAAACAAGGCTTTTACAAGGTCATAGTAACGAAGCTGCAACTCGCGTGCACCTGCAATGTCTCCATTGAAAAACTTTTCGCATATATCATGCGTTTCTCTCGGCAAAATGTTCGCCAAAACAGAGATTACGCCTTTACCACCCAACGATAAGACAGGCACAATTACGTCATCATCGCCCGAATAAATAGCAACTCTGTCACCGCACATTGATGCAATTTTAGCAACCTGCGAAAGATTACCGCCAGCCTCTTTAATACCGACAATATTATCTGCTTCCGTCAACTTCAAAAGTGTTTCCGGTTGCAAATTCACGCCTGTTCTTGACGGTACATTGTAAACAATAATCGGAATGTCAACATGCTTTGCAATTTCCATATAATGCATTACAAGGCCTTTTTGTGTTGCCTTATTATAGTATGGCGTTACAGATAAAAGTCCATCCGCGCCGAGTTCTTCTGCACGTTTTGAAAGGTGGACACCATGCATGGTGTCATTTGAACCCGTACCTGCAATAACAGGAATACGTCCCTTCACTCTATCGACTGTATAGGAAATCGCCTCCAGATGCTCCTCGTCCGGCATAGCGGCCGCCTCGCCGGTCGTACCGCAAATAATAATTGCATCTGTATGATTCGCAATATGTAAGTCGATAAGCTCTCCTAATTTATCAAAGTTAATTTTACCGTCGCGAAATGGTGTAACAATGGCAACACCGCTCCCTGTAAAAGGAACTCCACTCATAGTAATACCCCTTTCTATCCGTTATATTCGATGAACTTTCTTGCAATCTGCACAGCGTTTGACGCCGCACCCTTTCTGATATTGTCAGCAACCACCCAAAGATTTACGCCATTCTCAATACTTTCATCTCTACGGATGCGACCGACAAATGTCTCATCATGTCCTGCCGCTGTAACGGGCATGGGGTAGAGATTATTCTCCGGGTCATCCTGCACTACAATACCGGGAGCATTTTTAAGCACTTCTTTTAATTCTTCTAATTCAAATGGTTTTTCAAGTTCTATATTGATGGATTCACTATGTCCGTTAAAGACAGGAACACGGACTGTTGTTGCCGTAATCTTAAGACTTTGGTCTCCAAGAATTTTCTGTGTTTCCTGAATCATTTTCATTTCTTCCTTTGTGTAGCCATTCGGCAGGAAAACGTCAATATGCGGCAAGCAATTCCCTGCAATGGGATGCACAAACTTTTTCGGTGCCTCGCCCTTCATGCCGTTCTCTAAATCATCCCAACCGCCGCGACCTGCACCGGACACTGCCTGGTATGTTGAATATATGATTCTCTTGATTCCGTATGCATCATAAAGCGGTTTAATTGCAACAACTGCCTGAATGGTGGAGCAGTTTGGATTTGCAATAATGCCTTTATGCTCCTTAATTGCCTCCGGATTTACTTCGGGCACTACAAGCGGCACATTCGGGTCCATGCGCCAAGCGCTTGAGTTATCGATAACAAGGCAGCCCTTGCTCGCTGCAATCGGTGCAAATTTTTCACTCGTGCTGCCGCCTGCAGAAAAGAGTGCGATATCAAAACCTTCATCAAAAGAAGTTTCTGTAAGCTCACGCACCGTGTGTTCTTTTCCCATAAATGTAATTTTACTGCCTGCAGATTTTGCCGATGAGAAAAGTGTGTAGCTTTCCGCGGGAAGCTTATATTCCTCCAAAACCTTCAAAAATGTTCTGCCGACCATCCCGGTGGCACCTACAACTGCAATTTTGTACTGTTTCACTTTGTTTGCCTCCTAATTTAATCTTGTTTTTTCTGTTGCATCATTTTTGAAGCTGCAAATTACACCTTCGCCATCCATGCCATATACATAATCATCGTATGTGTTCAGTTTCACATACATGCCTGTATCAATTCTGATTTCATACCGCCCTTGATAGTCAAGTTTGTAAACGGCGTTATCGTCACCGCCCTGTATGATAATGCAGTCACGCATAAAGCAGTACATGTTGACACTTGTTTCCGTTAAGACGTTTACGTTTTGAAAATCCTTATCGATACTGCAAAGACGATTTTCTCCATCTAAATAATAGAAAATATTGTTTCGCAAAGTAAGTTTTTTGTTTACTACGTTTCGCAACAGTGTCGAGGTATTGTCCTTTTCGAGTCTATATATACCGTCTCCCGTTGAATAGAAAATACCATCTCCGACAATAACAGGTAATTCTGCCGATTTCTCTGTTACCCGAATTGTCTCGCCGCTTTCAAGAATATACTTGTATATTTTGCCTTCGTCATGCAGATTACGATAGAAAATCGCACCAAAATAAGCAGAAAATGCATCTGTTTTGGTATCAACAAGTTTTCGTTCTATGCCGCTATCAATCGTCTTTATATATATACTGTCATCTGCGCCAATATAGTATACTGTATTGGAAAATGCAACCATATTTTTTGCAGGTGATTCGGTTAGTTTGGATTTGGTAGCGCCTTTCACAGATGTAATACCGGAAGCATCAGCATAATATGCATTGCCGCCACCCATGCCAACGAAAAATCCACCGCCAAGCATATTATCATGCGTGTTCCCACTCGGAACCATCACGAATTTTTCAATATAAGCCTGCATGCTGAGTTTTTGCGTTGTAAGCAGACGATAGCAAAGTAAAATAGCCTGTTCCCTTGTTGTATTGCCCAAAGGGTTGATATGATTATTTTCATCGCCCAGCATAACAGAGAATGCGTTCAGGCATTGTACCGACACGAGTGCCCAATCAGCTATTTTATCCATATCAGGGAATGTATTGACGTACTTTTCCGGCAGAGCAATATCAGGGCAAGCAGATACGAGTGCATTTTTCAGCATTACACAGATTTCCTGCCTTGTAACTGCACTATGCGGTGCAAACAAGCCCTCACCTACACCCTTTACTATACCGAGTGACGCTGCCGCCGCAACCGATGCATTCGCAGTGTCCGTAAATACGGATGTGGCGACGGGCATTTCCTTTCCGGAAAGCTGTGCCCAAAGCAGCATGGCTGTTTCGCAAAATTCCTCACGTGTAATCGGCGTTTGGTAGTCTGTCTGCAAATGCCGGGGCACAATTTTTGCTTCTATCGCATATTCCACTTCGCTTTTTGCCCATTCAGACGGCGCTGCCGCAGCAGAAACAGAAAATAATGCCGCACTTGCCAAGAGAATTGCAAATATCTTTTTAAGCATATATATCATGTCCTTTCTCTTTTTGTATATATGCAATAAGTATATCACATTTTTTTCGGTTTGACAACTGTTTTTTCTGAATTTAATTTTGTGACCAGATATAATCTATCGCATACAAAAACGGATGTTCGGGATAAATCGTCTCAAAATGCGTGCGCAGCCTATCTAAAAATGCTACGGAATACCCGCTGTCACGCCGATATATATGTGCCTTTATATCCTTTGTAATCTGTACAGTTTCAATTTTCGTCAGATTTTGGGTATAAGTGCCATCCAATATTTCACGTGCCAAAAAAGCCACGACCTGCTGATTTTCCTCCCCAAGATGCACCTGTACAGGGTCTGCTACCACAATATATTTTGCCACAAGAAAATGATTCGGAAAACCGTCCCTCTTATCTACGTGTGCTGTACCCAAAAGACCATAAATCCCATCCTCACGTGTTGGCAACATCGTGTTTTTTAGAATATCATCATTGAGCGCCTCGGAACTGCTCAGTATATACACCGTTGCATTTTCTGCTTCTGTTTTTTCGTTAATTTTATCTCTAAGCGATATGATTCCTGCGGTATCCGCAGTTTTCGGAACAAACCGTTTCGTTGATAACAAATGCAATGTATCGCCCGGCATACCCGGAATATAAATATATAAAAACGAAACGCAAAGTACAAGGCACCACGCCGCGAGTACACCCTGTCTGCCATATGGAAGCGATGATATGCCGACTGCTGCAAGCAAAAACAGGTTTGCAGCAAACAGATATTGATGGTGATACCCTATGGTCTGAATTCTTGTAAAGAGGAAAAACATAATGACAAGCTGTAATATTAAAAAACATGTAAATTGACGCATCCGTTCCCGACAAAGGCCAAAAAGACCTAATGCAAAGAACAGAAACGGCAGCACGCCGTAATAACTGATAAAATATTTAACATTCCACCAAAAGTCACCAAACATATATGCGGAATACGCATCAGACATTCGATTTCCGAAAAGGCGTACAAGATACGGGCGAAAAAATAAAAGAACAATAATAAGTGTAGTGCCACCACAAATCAGAATATTATATAAAAGCATTTTTATTTTATATTCTTTGTCATATATTTTTCGGATAAGGCCCGAAAGAAGCAGTGCAGCAAATGCAGCTACCAGAAAGAAAAGGTACCAACGTCTTGTAAAAACCAAAAGCACGGATAATAAGCCGAGTAATATATCTTGCCGTAGCTCTATTTTTTGAAAATCCTGTCTATACACCACCGCGAGCCAAACGCTGATATAAATAAGCCCTGCCGCATCCAAATACCCCCGAAGTGCGGGGTTTAAAAAAGGTGTAAAAAGAAAAATGAGCCACACAAATTTTTTATTGATTTTATAGACAAGGCAAGAAAAAACGCAGTAAAACGGGACTATAAAAAGATTATAGATAGTAAAAATATACGCGGTAAAGCTGCCGCCGAGCATCTCCAAAATTGGCGCAGTAAAAAGCGTCGGCAATTTTGTGTAGTCGCTTTGCAGCATGGTGTCATATAATGCAGCAAAAAAGCCGGGCAAGTCCTCTCGCATAAGCGTTGCGGAACGCAGTGTTTCGATATAGTATCCCGCATAGTCCCAAAACGGAATAAACCGCTGGAAATGTGTATAGACTGCCAAAAATACATTGCCGAGTAAAATACCGCCGAGCACCAGGAACTTATATGTGCGCCGCATCCCAACGCCACGCAAAAGATATGCCACCATGCCAAAAATCAAAGTGGCACATGATGCCGAAATGGCGAGCGGCGTATTCACAATAAAAAGCAATACGGTTGCTACGACCGCTACAGTCACGCATACAAGCATTGTTTTCCTCCATTTAAAAGTGCGCCATAAGGAATCCTTATGGCGCAATACTTTTTACACAGCCCCGCATGTGCCGTCCGACATTTCAATTTTAACCTGCTTGGCAGGTGGGTGATATATTTTCTTTGCTTATGGGTTATCCTCATACCGGCCGTCAAAAGACGGGCGGGGGACCTACACGCCACAAAGTTCTTCTATCTCCCTTTCATTTTAGTGTTGGCTAAAATTCTATACTTGCCGCGCGAACACCGCAGGGAAAAAATTATTCCTCGTCTTCATCCTCAAATTCGAAATCTTCTTCCATACGCGTTTTGAAGATTTCAAAGATATGTTCTAATTCCTTCTCGTCCTCTATTGGCTCCAAAATATCCTCTTCATCATTTGCGGGCACGATCCGCATAATCAGAACCGTTGCCTCTTCATCATTGTTTTCCGCGTCATCCACCGCAAGACCTGCCGCATAGCGGTTGCCGCCATCCTCAATAATGTCAAGCACCTCAAAGGGCATTTCCTTGCCTTCCTCATCAACCAAAATCACTATATTTTCTCTTTCCTCTGTCATACTATGCGCCTCCTTTTATTTTGTCGACATACTGTCGAGATAACCTTGTAAAATGAATACAGCCGCAATTTTATCGACCTTACCCTTTTTCTTTTTGCCGTGTACATTGCCTTCCGAAAGCACACGATGTGCAGCCTTTGAGGATAAACGTTCATCCCACTCTATAACCTCAAGCCCACTGTGCTCAGCAAGGCGCGCGGCAAATTCACGCGTCAGTTCTCCGCGCGGACCTATGGTTCCGTTCATATTTCGCGGCATGCCAATTACAAACTTTTCAACTTTATATGCTGCTACAATTTCCATAATTTTGGCAAACTGCGCTTCCCATCCGTTTTCAGACAAGGTGCAGAGCGGTTGTGCTGTCCACCCCATTACATCACTAATTGAAACGCCAATGCGCGCATCGCCATAATCAAGACCAACTATTCGCATTTCCTTCACCATTTTTATTATACACACATCCCGCTTTAAAATCAAGTGCTTTTCATAATTTTATAAAAAATCAAATTCAGCGTTACACAGATTGACAATTTATACGAAAAATATTATACTATATATAGAATAAAAATTTCAAAATGCGAGGAATCAATATGACCGTATATCAAAAGCTTCCTGCCCTTCTGCTGCCTTGGTTTGCAGAGAATAAACGCGATCTTCCCTGGCGATGGGACAAGGAGCCATATCACGTCTGGCTTTCTGAGATTATGCTTCAACAAACGCGTGTAGAGACGGTGCGTGACTATTATATAAGGTTTCTTTCTTTTTTCCCCACGTTGCAAAGTCTTGCAGATGCTCCGCTGGACGTTGTTTTGAAATATTGGGAAGGTCTTGGCTATTATACACGCGCCCGCAATTTGCATAAAGCAGCGAAACGTATCATGCAAGACTTCGGCGGTATCTTTCCCACACACTATGATGATATATGCAGCTTGCCCGGTATAGGCGCCTATACAGCGGGCGCCATTGCCTCTATATGCTTTGATGCGCCAACCCCCGCGGTAGACGGCAATGTGCTGCGTGTTACCGCACGTCTTACCGCTTCTGACCTGCCGATAGATGTACCAAAGGTTAAAAAAAATGTCGCCCAATCCCTTGCTTCCATTTATAAAGATGGAAATTGTGGTGATATCACGCAAAGTATTATGGAACTCGGCGCGATGGTTTGTCTCCCAAAATCGCCTCGTTGCCCTTCGTGTCCACTTTCATCAATTTGCAAAGCGCATAAAGCAGGCATCGCTGAAAAACTACCCGTTCGCCTCCCCAAAAAAGCAAGACGGATTGAAGAAAAAACTGTATTTTTCTTTCAAGCCGGGGATAAAATAGCTATCAGAAAACGCCCGCGCGGCGGTCTTTTGGCATCTCTTTGGGAATTACCGAATACGGATGGCATATTGTCCGCTACCGAAGCCGTAAAAAAAGCGGAGGCATGGGAACTTACGCCCGACGCGCCCCGGCGTGCGGTGGAACGCATCCATATATTCACGCATGTGGAGTGGCACATGACCTGTTATTACATCCCATGCTCTTCTCTTTCTCCTGATTTTACTTGGGTTTCAAAATCGCAACTTTCAGAGGAAATTGCTTTACCCTCTGCATTCCGTATATTTTTAGAATAGAAAGGAATTATTCATGCAAGTATTTGAGCGCATCTACCATATTGTTCGCCAAATTCCGCGCGGACACGTCGCCACATACGGTCAAATTGCCACTTTAGCGGGCAACCCGCGTCTTGCGCGTGTTGTAGGGTATGCACTGCATGCAAACCCTGATCCCGATACCATTCCCTGTTTCCGCGTTGTAAACCGCCACGGTGCAGTTTCCAAATCGTTTGTCTTTGGCGGTGAAAATATGCAAATCCAACTTCTAGAAGCCGAAGGTATTGTTGTAAAAGACGGTAAAATTGACCTGTCTGTATATGGATGGAAGCCCAATTTAAAGCCATTCTGAAAAAAAATTCACTTATTTATCCAAAAGTATTGACATTGTCTTGTCACCCGTGCTACAATAACCTCGAAAAGACCCAATCATTTTATAAACAGCAGTAGATGTCTGTTGTGTAATTTTTACAACTTATAAAGGAGTGGGGACAATGAAAAAACGTAAGTATGATTATGAAGAAATCTTTCTCCGATGTGATGCAAAAAAACATCCGCTTAAAATTTTAATACTTTTATTTAGAGACAATTTGAGCAGGTATTTGCTGTCAATTGTTTTTTTTGTACTCAAAAATCTGCCGGTATGGATTTTACCGCTCATTACCGCGGGTATTATTGATGCTGCAACTAAGCCGACGGATGATACGTTGCGTCGCATTCTTGTATATTTTATCGGCGGTGTAATTATTATCGGACAGAACATTCCATCCCAGCAATGCGAAACGTTTTTTACAAGCCATGCTACACGTGATCTTGAAATGCGTCTTCGCTACGCGCTTGTCCGTAAATTACAGCATTTGACGATTTCTTTTCACAAAAATCTGTCCTCTGGCCGCATTCAATCCAAAGTACTTCGCGATGTAGATAATATCGAAGCACTGTCCAAAACAATGATAACAAGCGTCACACAATCCATTATTTCCACACTTGTGTTTTCTGTTATTACATATCTGCACAGCCCGTATGTTGCATTGTTCTTCCTGCTCACTGTCCCCGTGGCTGCTCTTTTGATACGCGGCTTTCGCAGTAACATAAGCCGTACTGTTACTGAGTTTCGTAAAGAAATAGAGCATATGTCCTCAGACGTGGCTGAAATGGTGGAAATGATTCCTGTTACAAAAGCACACGGTCTTGAACATGTAGAAACAAAAAAGCTGAATCAGAATTTACAGAATGTGCAGAAAAAAGCCGTGCGTACTGATGCTATACAAACGCTGTTCGGCTCCTCATCTTATGTTGCTTTTCAGATTTTTCAGCTTGCATGTCTTTGCTTTACGGGAATTATCGCCTATCGCGGTGAAATTTCCGTCGGTGAGATTGCGCTATTTCAAAGCTATTTTAACCAGCTTCTCGGTTGCGTAAGCAGTCTTCTCACCTTGTATCCTGCCATCGCCAAAGGTTTTGAATCTCTAGGCTCCGTATCTGAGATTTTAGCCTCTACTGATATTGAAAACAACCGCGGAAAAAAGCGCCTGCAAACAATCGATGGCAGTTTCGAATTTAAAAATGTTGGCTTTGTATACCCCGATGACCCATCCAGCCATGTTCTGACAGATTTTAACCTGAGTGTGAAAAAGGGTGAATATATAGCGTTTGTGGGTGAATCAGGTTCGGGTAAAACAACCGCTCTTAATCTTTTAATCGGCTTCCATTTCCCTACGGAAGGTTCTCTTTCGATTGATGGGCACGACCTGCGTGACATAAATCTGACGGCTTATCGTAAGCATATTGCTGTTGTATCGCAAAACAACATTCTTTTCTCAGGGAATGTTCGGGATAATATCACGTACGGATTATCCAACGTAAGTGATGATGATGTAAACCGTGTAATTGACCTTGCCAATCTTCGTGAGGTGGTTGACAGTTTGCCTGAAGGCATTTACACCCAAATCGGTGAGCATGGCGGTCGCCTTTCCGGCGGTCAGCGGCAACGCATAGCGATTGCCCGCGCCATGATACGCGACCCGAAAATCATTCTTTTGGACGAGGCAACCAGTGCACTTGATAATGTATCGGAACATAAAGTGCAGGAAGCAATGGACAAGCTAATTCACGGGCGTACAACATTTGTTGTTGCACATCGTCTGTCTACCATACGAAACGCAGACCGTATTGTTGTTATGAAAGACGGGCGTTGTGTAGAAGTTGGCGATTATGACACACTCCTTGCAAATCAAGGCTACTTCTACCAACTTGCAAAACTGCAAGAGCATTAAATCCTTCTTTATTTATATAAGACATGCACACCTATCTCCTCCTGCGCATAAAGTAGTAAGGTATAAAAAGAGGAGGGATTGGATTTGTGGGCATACATAACAGCATTTTTATTTCGCAATCTTTTCATGGTCTCTTACGTAAGCACAGCGGGCTCATTCCCCAAACCGTTGACCTTGGAGGAAGAGGATGCCTATGTGGCACGCTGGGAAGAAGGCGATGAGGAAGCAAAAAACATTTTAATCGAACACAATCTGCGCCTTGTTGTTCATGTTGTAAAAAAATATCAAGGGTGTGGCATTGATGCAGACGATTTAATTTCTATCGGTACAATCGGCCTTATCAAAGCCATCTCTACATACAATAGCTCCAAAAAAATCAGAATTGCAACCTACGCCGCACGATGTATCGAAAATGAAGTTTTAATGGTCTTACGTGCAGGAAAAAAGCTGCAAAATGAAGTGTCTCTCCACGAACCAATCGGCTTTGATAAAGAAGGGAACGAAGTCAGTCTTTTAGATGTTTTGGATAGCAGTGACGAGGATATCACAGAAAAAATAGATATGAAGTACCGCATCAAACAGCTTTACAGTGCCATGCGCCACTCCCTTCGGCCACGCGAACAAAAAGTTCTTTCCATGCGCTACGGTCTTTGCGGTGCAGAGGAAGGAACACAAAGAGAAGTTGCAAAAAAGCTTGGCATTTCCCGCTCCTACGTTAGCCGTATTGAAAAAAAAGCGGTACAAAAGCTGACGGCAGCCTTAGAACCGCTTTTTGACTAAAAAATATTAGTTATTATCGGCTCGATGATTCATCGGGCTGATTTTCTTTTTTCCATTGCCGTCCTGCATGGTCAATACGATAATTGTCTTTATAAATAAGCTCCCCTACCGTTTTGAATTCATAGCCCGCGGCACGAATTTCTTTGATGATACCGGGTAACGCATCCGCCGTTTGTTCTGTCCCGTTGTGAAGCAAAATAATAGAACCGTTATGAATACGTTGCAGAATCCTTTCTGTCATTTCCGTTTCCGAAAGTCCCTTCCAATCTAAACTGTCTACATCCCACTGTATGCAGTACCGTCCGGTTTTTTCGCATGCCTCTACAACTTTTTCGTTATACTCGCCGTATGGTGCGCGAAATAGTTTGGAGTCCGCACCATGTGCCTTTAAAAGCTTATCACACGCATCCATATCTGCGCACATTTTCTCAATATCCAAAGTGTTATAGTGCGCATGATTATAGGAATGATTTCCCATCTCATGTCCGTCTGCCAGAATTTTTTTTACTGCTTCGGGATACTTCTCCACCCATGTTCCCACAGCAAAAAAAGTACATTTAATATTATTTTGCCGTAATGTTTCCAATATTTGGTCGATATCCGTGTCGTTCCATGCTGCATTCAGCGTCAATGCGACGACCTTGTCCTCTGTTTCTACAGCATAAATCGGCAATGATGTTTCATTTTGAGCGCCCGTCGGCACTGCATTCACTCCTGCAAGTGACACTACAAAAACCGATGCCAAAAGTGCAATGCAAACTGTCATAATTACATACTTATCCACTACAAAAATTTTCATAAAAATCCTCCCACTATTGTTATACTATTCCATACTATATATTTAAACAAACGATTCTTCATGCAATTTTTCTTTTATCATTGAAAAAAAATAAAAAAATGTATTGACAAAATGAGTTAAACACGATATAATACAATTTATTACAGTAAGTATTTTTTAAACTGTGTTTTTGGTAGAAAGATGAGGTGTTAAAGATGGCAGTACCGAAGAATAAAACGTCAAAGGCCAGACGCGATAAGAGACGTGCAACGTACAGATTGGATGCCCCCGGCATGATTGAATGTCCGAAGTGCAAGGCATTAATCCGTCCCCATCGCATTTGCAGTGCCTGCGGCTACTATAAAGGCAGAGAAGTTGTTAAAGTTGGCGAATAATCGCTTTCGGGCGGCATAGCCGCCCGATTTACGCTTTTTTGGTCTATGGCATCCGCACAACTGTTTGGCACACACCGTATCATAATAAGGGAGCGTTATTTATGTTATCTCGGAACGTAGTCGTACAAAATCAAGTTGGTTTACATGCAAAAACCGCTACACTATTTATTCAAAAGGCGAATGAGTTTTCTGCCGGCATTTGGGTTGAAAGAGAAGAGCGCCGCGTAAACGCAAAAAGTCTTTTGGGTGTTTTGTCGCTCGGTATTACACGCGGTACGGAAATTACATTGTCTGCCGACGGAGTCGATGCAGTCGACGCGCTTGATGCACTTGTCAAGCTCATTTCATGCGGTGCCTGTGAATAGGTATTTTATTCTGAAACAGCCTTATATGGGCTGTTTTTTTAATCATATGCATATTGGCAGAAAGTGAAATGCATACTATGGCTATGAATGAAAAAATTATTGAAAAACTGAAAACATTGCCTGCATCTCCCGGCGTTTACATTATGCGGGATGAAAAAGGCACAGTCATTTATGTCGGCAAGGCTAAAATCTTAAAAAACCGTGTCCGTCAATATTTTCGTGCAGGCACAGTGCATACGCCGAAAGTACTTGCCATGATTGAAAAAATTGACGACTTTTCTTATATAATAACGGACACGGAGTTTGAATCACTTTGTCTTGAATTGAATTTAATTAAGGAACACCGCCCTCGATATAACATTCTTTTAAAGGATGACAAAGGCTATCCTTTTATTAAAATCACGAACGAGATGTATCCGCGCATTGTGCTTGCCCGGCGGGATTTAGGTGACGGCGCTCGTTACTTTGGCCCCTACCCTTCTGCTTCTGTTGTATATGAGACATTAGATGTTATACGGAAAATATTTAAGGTTCAGCATTGTAATAAAAAATTTCCGCGCGATATAGGACATGACCGCCCATGTCTGTACCATGCCATGCATCGGTGTGATGCGCCATGTACAGGTCTCATTCCCCTTTCGGAATACCAAAGTCGTTTTGAAGAAATTGCGCGTTTTTTAAATGGAGAGCATACAAGACTTCTGCAAGAATTAGAAAATAAAATGAAAATGCATGCGGAGAAAATGGAATTTGAAGCAGCTGCGGGCTATCGTGATAAAATTGATGGCATCCGTCGGATTGCAAAGGATCAAAAGGTAATTGGCAACTATAAAAATGCAGATATTTTTGCCGTTGTCGGTAGCGATGATTTAGCCGTCTTTTCCATATTCTTTCTTCGTGGCGGTAAGCTTTTAGGCAGTCGCGTACACCGTGCTGAGAATATCCTGTATACAGATACCGGCGAAATCATGGAGGATTTTATTACAGCGTATTATAATCAGGATGTATACGTGCCTGAAAATATTGTTTCTGCATGCCCCCTTCCGAACGCCGCGGACACGGCGCGGTATCTTTCCGAAAAACGCGGCAAGGCAGTATCGGTGCGTACACCGCAGCGCGGTACGCTCCGCCAGCTTTGCGATATGGCAGAAAAAAACTGCACGCATGCACTTGAAAATTTCCGAATGGATGTACTGCGGAAAACGAATCGCGATAAGGCTCTGTCCGAGCTTGCGCGCGAAATCGGTATGGACACTCCGCCCGCCAGAATTGAGGCATACGATATTTCGAACACAGGTGGCAGTGAAAGTGTTGGCTCGATGGTTGTGTTCTTAAATGGTAAAAAAGCCCCCGATGCATATAAGCGATTTAAAATCAAATTTATCATCGGCTCGAATGACTATGACTCAATGAAAGAGGTTTTGGCGCGCCGCTTTATGCGATATCATGATAGTGATGCAGGGTTTGAAACTTGCCCCGACCTTATATTGGTGGACGGCGGCAAAGGACATGTCGCCGCCGCGGAAGAAGTGCTTTCCGACCTTGCCGTTCCCGTGCCAGTCCTTGGCATGGTAAAAGACGACCATCATCATACACGCGGTCTTGTTCGTACGGATGGTGAAGTGCATCTTGCCCACGGCAGTGCCGCCTTCCGCCTTATCACGCTTGTGCAGGATGAGGCACATCGTTTTGCCATTTCGTATCACAAAAAATTACGTGAGAAAAAAAGTTTTGCAAGCGAGCTTGATGGGATTCGTGGCGTCGGTCCAGCCAAAAAGAAGGCACTCCTGTCACACTTTAAGTCTGTTTCTAAAATACGCGCAGCAAGCGTGGAGGAACTCGCCGCTGTCAAAGGCATTGATACAGGATGCGCACAAAATATTTATGCCTATTTCCGACAAAAAGAAGAAAAAAAATAAAAATCTCTTTACAAACCCATATAAATATGATACTGTAAAATAGATATTGTATATAAAACCGATGAAAGGGAAACAAACATTATGGCAAAAAAACTGATTATTGTAGAATCTCCCGCTAAAGCCAAAACGATAAAAAAATATTTGGGGCGTGACTATACCGTCGTCGCCTCGTTTGGGCATCTGCGTGATTTGCCGAAAAGTCAACTCGGCATTGACATTGAAAATAATTTTGCCCCTAAATACATTACCATTCGTGGAAAAGGTGACCTTATGGCCACTTTAAAAAAGGAAGCAAAAGCTGCTGATCGTGTTTTTCTTGCAACTGACCCTGACCGTGAAGGAGAAGCCATTGCATGGCATCTGGCATTTGTTTTGGGGCTTGACCCACATTCCAAATGCCGCATTACATTTAATGAAATTACCAAAACAGCTCTAAAAGCTGCTGTATCCTCTCCGCGCGAAATTGACCTTTCCCTAGTGGATGCACAGCAGGCACGCCGTGTGGTCGACCGCATTTTAGGATACCAACTCAGCCCGCTTTTATGGCGCAAAATTAAAAAAGGTCTGAGTGCAGGGCGTGTACAGTCTGTTTTGACACGTCTGATTGTTGAGCGCGAACAAGAAATAGATGATTTTATCCCCGAGGAATATTGGTCATTATCCGCTGAGCTTCAGGAACCGACTTCTAAAATTAAGTTTAAAGCTCGATTTCATGGTAAAGGCGGCAAAAAAATGACGGTTTCAAACCGCGAAACGGCAGAATCTATTTTTAACGCTGTGTCTGCTGCCGCATTCACGGTTAAATCTGTAAAAAGGGACGAAAAGCAAAAATCACCTGCACCGCCTTTTACCACCAGCACCATGCAACAAGAAGCGTCTCGTTGCCTTGGCTTTACTTCCCGCAAAACGATGTCTGCCGCACAGATACTTTATGAAGGCGTCGATATTGACGGGTTTGGTACAGTTGGTCTTATTACTTATATGCGTACGGACTCCCTTCGCATTTCTGAAGAAGCCTTGTCTTCTGTGCGTTCTTTTATTCAGCAAAAATATGGTGAAATAAACACCCCCGCGCGCGCACGTTATTTTAAAACACGCGCCGGCGCACAGGACGCGCACGAGGCTATTCGTCCCACAAACGTTGAAATTACGCCTGAAATTGCGCGGCAAACACTTCCGAATGACCAGTATAAGCTTTATAAGCTTATCTGGGAGCGATTTGTGGCAAGCCAGATGGCAAACGCCGTATATGAAACCATGCAGGCAGATATTATAGCCGCAGGCTATTTATTTAAATCCTCTTTTTCAAAACAGAAATTTAAAGGCTTTGAAACTTTATATAGTAACACCTCCACAGATGACCTAACGGGCACGTTGCCACCGCTTACAGATGAGCAAACGCTCACACTGGTTGCCCCGGACATGCAACAAAACTTTACGGAACCGCCTTCCCGCTTTACGGAAGGTGCACTTGTCCGTCTGATGGAAGAAAAGGGCATTGGTCGCCCAAGTACCTACGCGCCAACCATTTCTACAATTCTGACGAGAGGCTATGTCGTACGTGAAAAGAAACTATTTCGCCCGACAGAGCTCGGTTATGTCACGACTGACCTTATGAAGGACTATTTCGGTAATATTATAAATGTTGCTTTTACTGCTGATATGGAACGAAAGCTTGACGACGTGGAGGAAGGGACAGAAAACTGGACCGCTCTTGTGCGTGATTTTTACACTCCTTTTGCTGAGACGCTTGAGAAGGCAGATACTGCAATTGGAAAGGTAGAAGTCAAGGATGAGGAATCCGATATTATTTGTGAGAAATGCGGCCGAAACATGGTCTATAAGATGGGACGTTTTGGCAAGTTCCTGGCTTGCCCCGGCTTCCCCGAATGCCGCAATGCCAAGCCTATTGTAAAAGACATCGGCGTATCTTGCCCGAAATGCGGCGGCAAAATCCTAGAACGCCATTCCAAAAAAGGACGTCTGTTTTATATCTGTGAAAACAGTGATGCCTGTGATGTTCTCCTTTGGGATAAGCCTACGGGCAATCTTTGCGACAAATGTGGCAGTCCTATGGTGGAAAAGAAAAAAGGAAAAGAACGTTTGGTCGTCTGTTCCAATAAGGACTGCAAATCATAATCCATAAGGAGTTTTTTATGCAAATACATGTTATTGGCGGCGGACTTGCCGGCTCCGAAGCCGCTTTTGCTGCGGCATCACGTGGTGCCACAGTTTATCTTTATGATATGAAACCTCAGCGTTTTTCGCCCGCTCACCAAAGTGAATCTTTGTGTGAGCTTGTTTGCAGCAATTCACTAAAAGCAGACCGGCTTGACAGTGCAGGCGGCCTTTTAAAGACAGAGATGAAGCTTTTCGGTTCTGTAACCCTTGAATGTGCTGAAAAGGCACGCGTACCTGCCGGTGGCGCGCTTGCGGTAGACCGTGAAGTGTTTTCTTCACTTGTAACCGAAAAACTTTCTGCACATCCAAACATCCATATCATTCGGCAAGAGGTTTTGTCTGTTATGCGGGATGATATTGTAATTGTTGCACCCGGTCCGTTGGTTGACGGTGCCCTCTGTGCAGATATTCAGACGCTGACGGGTGACGCGCTCAGTTTTTATGATGCTGCCGCACCGATTGTTGAAAAGGACTCGATTGATATGCAGCACGCCTTTTTTGGTGCTCGCTACGGTCGCGGGGGTGACGATTATATAAACTGCCCCTTATCACGCGATGAATATGACGCATTTTATGAGGCTTTAGTTACTGCTGAACGTGCACAATTGCACGAAGCGGATACGCACGCCGTATTTGAAGGTTGTATGCCGATTGAAGTGATGGCTGCCCGCGGTCATGACACGTTGCTCTATGGTCCCTTGCGCCCCGTGGGTATTCGTAATCCACATGATGACAGCCGTCCATATGCTGTCGTACAGCTTAGGCAAGATAATCTTGCAGGTACGCTTTATAATCTTGTCGGCTTTCAAACTAACCTCAAATGGGGCGAACAAAAGCGCGTTTTCTCTAAAATTCCTGCTCTTAGGAATGCTGTCTTTGCAAGATATGGCGTTATGCATCGGAACAGCTTCATTTGTTCCCCGCGCGTACTTTCTGCGGATTTTTCACTTCGTGCAAATCCCAATATTTTTTTTGCGGGGCAAATTACAGGCGTAGAAGGTTATATGGAATCTGCCGCGTCGGGTATTATAGCAGGAATAAATGCAGTGCGCCGTGCAAACGGTCAGGAAACAGTTATGCTGCCACCCGAAAGTATGATTGGGGCACTCAGTCACTACATTTCTGGCGATGCAAAAGGAAATTTCCAACCGATGAATGCAAATTTTGGTATTTTACCGCCTCTTTCTGAACGAATTCGTGATAAACATGCACGTTATACAGCATTGGCCAATCGGTCTCTCGATGTATTACAGAAAAAAATTTTGCCTTCATTATAAATAGGTATTGCTTTTTCTAAAAAAATGCGATAAAATATAAAATAGTTATGGTATGTTTTTATTTTAAATGAAATCATATTGAAAAAAGCAGAGATGATTCTTGATTATTTCCGGTCTTTCTGCACGATTATACATAAAAGGAGCGATTGCAAATGATAACACATGGAAATGACATTAAAATTTTTACAGCGAATTCCAACCCTCGTCTTGCCTCGGATATTGTCACTGCACTTAAAAACAAGGTGGCCGAGTACAAGCTTGGTCTTGATGATTCGCATATACATATTGGCGAGATTTCCCTTGGCAAAGCAGACGTCGGCAAATTCAGCGATGGTGAGATTTATGTAAATATAAATGAAACCGTCCGCGGTTCTGACGTGTTTGTGGTTCAGTCTACCTGCGATCCTGTAAATGATAATTTAATGGAACTTTTAATTATGATTGACGCCTTCAAGCGTGCTTCTGCAGGGCGTATTACTGCAGTTATCCCCTACTATGGATATGCACGACAAGACAGAAAAGCAAAGGCGCGTGATCCGATTTCTGCAAAGCTGGTTGCAGATTTGATTACAGCTGCCGGCGCAAATCGTGTTCTGACAATGGATTTACATGCAGCACAAATTCAAGGGTTCTTTAATATCCCGCTGGATCATCTGCTCGGTTTTGCGAAACTCGCTCCATATTATATGAAAAAATTTGCAGATAATATGGACGATGTGGTTGTTGTATCCCCTGATTTCGGCAGTGTAACCCGTGCCCGCAAATTTGCACAACGGCTTAATGTTCCAATTGCAATTATTGACAAACGCCGTCCGAAAGCAAATGTAGCGGAAGTTATGAATATTATTGGTGATATTAAAGACAAGCGTATCATCCTGGTTGATGACATGATTGATACCGCCGGCACAATCACAAACGGCGCATCCGCGCTTATGGAACGCGGTGCAAAGGAAATTTACGCATGCTGCACGCACCCGGTTTTATCCGGTCCTGCCATAAAACGCATTGCGGAATCTCCTATTCAAGAGCTTGTTGTTTTGGATACAATTGAGCTCCCACAAGAAAAAATGCTGGATAAAATACATGTCTTATCAGTTGCCGACATCTTTGCTGAAGCTATTAAGCGTATATATGCCGATATTTCCGTAAGCCCCATGTTTGCATAAAATAACTTAAAAGGAGATATTTACATGCAGAATTTACGGCAAAAACCTCTTATATTTCGTCGTATTCTCTTTCTTGCCTTAGATGTTATTTCAATTTGTATTGCCTATTACGCCGGTACCTATGCAACCTTGCATACGGCGCAGCGGTTTATGCTTTGGCAAGGTATCTCCTTATATTTATTTACCGCAATCCTGATTACCCTTCCGGCGTTACATCTTCTTCACGCATATACCAGTCTATGGGAATATGCAGAATCACGAGAAACGATTTCGATTTTTTCTGCAATCTCCATCTCGGTACTGTTATCCTTGATTGTCCATAAACTTATGCAACTTCCTGTGGATTTTTCTGCATATATTGTTGCGTGGGCAATCCAGATTCTGCTGATTTGCAGTACACGTATTTTATATCGCATTATAAGACGATTTTTGCACCAAAAGCATAAAGGCGCTGCCAAACGCGTCCTGGTAGTGGGCGCAGGAAGTGCAGGCATATTGGCGATCCGTGCCATGCAGGATGCCTCTCACATGGAATATATACCCGTTGCCATAGTGGATGATTCCCCCGAAAAAGTCCACTGTTATACGCAAGGCCTTCGTGTTATCGGCACTCGGTATGACATACCCGCAATTGTGGAAAATTATAATATTGATGTCATATTACTTGCAATTCCCTCCGCCTCAGATCGCGAAAAATCTAAAATTACAGAAATTGCGCTTTCAACCGGAGCAAAAATTAAAACCTTGCCGCCGCTTCATGATATTTTATTTACGGAAATGTCACCTGCGGCCTTTACGGATATTGACGTAACAACATTCCTGAATCGGGACGAAATCACATTAGATACCACACTGATTGACAACTTCCTGCGTGATAAAGTAATCCTCGTAACAGGTGGCGGTGGTTCTATCGGGCAAGAGCTTTGTCGTCAAATCGCGAATTACAAGCCATCTAATCTTTTGATTTTTGATATCCTGGAGCATGGCGCATATACCTTGCAAAACGAACTCTCTCGTACGCATCCATTTCTCCGCACGGAAATTATTATTGGTTCCGTGCAAGATATAACTCGACTCGATACAGTTTTGGCAAAATATAAACCACAAATTATTTTTCATGCCGCAGCGCATAAGCATGTGCCGATTTGTGAATCATGTCCCGGTGAGGCGGTAAAAAACAATGTCTTCGGTACTTTAAATCTTGCAAATTGTGCAGACAAACATCAGGTTGCCCACTTTGTCATGATTTCAACGGATAAGGCCGTCAATCCGACAAATGTAATGGGTGCAACAAAGCGTGCTGCAGAATTGATTATTCAGCATAAAAGTAAGCACAGTGAAACAAGGTTTTCCCTTGTAAGGTTTGGCAATGTTTTAGGCAGTAGCGGTAGCGTCATCCCACGTTTTCAAAAGCAAATACGCTTGGGTGGTCCCGTTACCGTAACCCATAAAGATATAACACGCTTTTTTATGACTATCCCTGAGGCGGCACAGCTTGTAATTGAGGCAGGTGCAATGGCGCAGGGCGGCGAAATCTTTATTTTGGACATGGGGAAACCTGTCAAAATTGATGATTTAGCACGACAAATGATTCGTCTTGCCGGTTTTCAACCGGATAAAGATATTAAAATCCAATATACAGGCCTTCGTCCCGGTGAAAAACTGTACGAAGAACTGCTTTTGGAAGAAGAAGGCATCTCTGCTACCAAGCACCAGAAACTTTACACGGTTCCACCGATGGAAGTTGCGACGGATTTTCCCGTAAAACTTGAAGAATTACGTCGATATTTGGATACAGATGATGTCGCACTGGTTGCTTCGTTAGAAAAACTAATTGGGAAAAGTCTTCGTCCGCATGCTGACGAAAATACATCGTTATGAAAGGACCCTGCCTCTCATGAATACGAATAAACAATTACCCATAAATATGATTTTAACAGTACTGAAGTCACGCTGGTATATTTGTCTTGCCAGTATCATCCTCTGTTTTTCATTTGCTTTATACTATGTTTCCTTTCACATGGAACCTGTCTACTCCGCAAGAACCACCATATTTATATCAAATGATACCCCGGACGCGACCCGTACGACTGCAACCAATATTGCAATCTCTGAAAAGTTAAAGGCAGATTGCCAGGTGCTTGCCACCTCTTCCCGTGTACTTGATGTTGTCAGACAAAATCTCCCTGATGAAATCAATGTCAATCCCTCTAATATTGTTGTTTCCCTAATTGAAGATTCACGTATTGTAAAGCTTACCGTTACGGATGCAAATCCTGTACATGCGGCAAGAATTGCCAATACACTCACGGATACATTGATTGTAGCCGCAAATGAAATCCTAAAAATTGAAAACATGCAGCCGGTTGACCGTGCCGTGGTTCCTAAAGTGCCGAATCCAGGTCGTAGCCGCAATTATTTAGTGGTATCGATTGTAATCGGAGCAGTCTTAGGTTTTGGGCTTATTCTTTTGATTGAAACATTTGACAAAAGATTACACGGACCCGAGGACATTACACTCTTGTATGATCTGCCTGTTCTTGCATTGATTCCCAAAATTACGGAGGCAGATGTGCTGGAAGAGGATGGTGAATTGTCATGATGCATTTTAAAACGCGTAAAACATCAAAACGAAATTTTTATTTGTTGAAAAAAAATACACCAGTCATGGAAGCTTATCGTGTTCTCCGAACCAATTTAGAATTTTCGGGAACAGCCAAGAAATTACAGACTGTTTTGTTGACGAGTTCTGTTGCACAGGAGGGAAAATCCACTGTTGCTTGCAACCTCGCCAAAGCTTTTGCATATGCGGGTAAGAAAACTCTCATTATAGATTTTGATTTACGGTGTCCTGTTTTACATAATTTTTTCCGTTTGGACAACACTTTGGGTATTACAGACCATCTTTTGGATAAAATTACATTAGAAGAGGCCATCAAGCCAACGGACGTCGAGAATCTTTACCTTTTAAACAGTGGTACATTGCCACCAAACCCTGCAGAAATCCTAGCTTCCAAAAAAATTGTAGAGATAATCGATTCATTGCGTGAAAGCTTTGACCTTATTATTATAGATACACCGCCTGTTGCAGTTCTTTCAGACGCTGCGATTGCCTCCCGTTTTGCGGATGCAGTTTTGGTTGTTACGACTGTTGAGAAAACCCGCACGGATGATTTGAATATAGCAATTGAGAATCTTCATTCTGCCGGTGCGGATATTCGTGGTATTATTCTCAATCGGGTTACAAAACGTACACGCGGCTATAAACATTATAGCTACTACAGTAAATATTATTGATATGACTGCTTATATTGATATCCATACGCATATTTTATGGAACGTTGATGACGGTCCTAAATCCTTTGTTGAATCAGCTGCCATGTTGCGTCTTGCTGATGCTGAGGGTACACGGCATATTATAGCAACGCCGCATTATATTGGTGCCGGTTCTGTTTCCCCTGCTAAAATTGTAGCACGCACGGCAGAGCTTAACACATGGGCACAGCAAAACAACCTGTCAGTTCGTGTTTACACAGGAAATGAAATTCTGGCAGACGCAGATACGATTCGAGCAATTCTCTCTAAAGACGCGTTGACTCTCGCCGGCAGTCGTTATGTGCTTTTAGAATTTTCGGAAGCAATCTCTAAAACAGCTGTTTTGCAAATGACTGCAACGCTTATAGAACAGGGATATATTCCTATCATAGCTCATGCAGTGCGAAGCTTTCAGGGACAAGGGGCTTTTTCTTTTTTACAAAAACTTTTTGAATCCGGTGTGCTTCTTTCCATTAATAGCGATTCTCTTTTTTATTTTCGTCATCCCTCCCGTGCACTTTTAGCAAGGAAACTCTTACGTGCCGGCTTTATTTTTTCCATTGCATCCGATTGCCATCATATCAATACCCGTTCACCGCGACTTGCACGCGCAGCACGCCTTGTAGCGCGACTTGCGGGCCCCGCGTGTGCTAAAACCGTATTGTATGATAATCCGCTTAAAATTCTGCAGGATGCAGATATGATATAAATATCGAGAGTGTTATCATGGAGCTTTCCTATTTTTAGAATGTGCCGTGACCGGTGAAATAATTTGATTTTTCAAAGGATGGATTCGATGCATAGCGGTATTTTAAAAAAGCTTTTGCTTATCATAAATCCGATTGCTGGGAAGATGGCGTCTCGTATGTACGATATACCCGCCATGTTTCCGTCTTACATGGTTTCTGTCTACAACACAAAAGATGCCGAAAGCACGATTTCTTTTGTGAAAAAAAACGCTGCTTGTTTTGATATTCTGGTTTGCGTCGGCGGTGACGGGACCTTAAATAATGTAATCAGCGGACTTATGCTCTCACCGCAAAAACCGCTTCTCGGTTATATCCCTTGCGGAACTACGAATGATTTTGCTACGGCTTTAGGAATTCCAAAGGAAATCCCAAAGGCGGCGCAGACAATCGTAAACGGTACGCCTGTACCGCTGGATATTGGTTCTTTTAATCATCGCTACTTTACCTATGTCGCTTCCTTCGGTGCGTTTACGGAATCTTCCTATAAGGCGCCACAAGCGTCTAAAAACAAAATTGGTCATATGGCGTATGTTTTGGAGGCTATGCGCGATTTGCCGAATATTCGTCCTTATCATATGACGATTAACACGGCTTCGGTTGCTGTGTCCGATAACTTTGTGTTCGGTGCAATTACAAACACTTCATCTATCGGCGGTATGGTCAAAATCAATGCAGAAAAAAGCAGCTTTCATGACGGATTGTTTGAAGTTTTATTGGTGCGTATGCCGCAGAATATGATTGACCTGCAACGCATTATCACTTCCCTTCTCCGTCAACAATATAACACGGAATATATTACATTTTTACAAACAAATCAGCTTACGCTCACCGCAGAAACCATTGTTCCATGGTCGCTTGATGGTGAGTATGAACCGGGTGCCGCTACGATTGAAATTCAAAATCAACGGCACGCCATACAAATTCTTTTATAGTATTTTTTACAGGGCTTTTTGCCCTGTAAAACTTTTTAGAAAGGTGAACACCATGCATGAGTTATTAGCACCCGCCGGCTCCCGCGATGCTTTAGAGGCTGCCGTCAATGCCGGCGCAGACGCAGTATACTTCGGCGGAAACACGCATAACGCCCGCCTTGCAGGTAATAACTTTACAGAGGATGCGCTTCGTGACGCAGTACAATACTGCCACGCTCGCCATGTGAAGGCATATCTGACTCTGAATACGCTTTTAACGGAGCGTGAGCTTTCACAGATGCCTGCCCATATTGCCTTTCTTTCCACATTGGGTCTTGATGGTGTAATTGTGCAGGATTTAGGGCTTGCAAATCTTTTTCGCCGAACTGTTCCTGACCTGCCTATACATGCGAGTACTCAAATGACCGTGCATACAAGCCATGGTCTTGCTCGCGCAAAAGAACTTGGCTTTACCCGTGTTGTTTTAGCACGTGAAGCATTTGACGCTGATATGATTCGGAATTCTCCCGTGGAAATTGAAGTTTTTATTCATGGTGCACTTTGTATGTGCTATTCAGGTCAATGCTACTTCAGCAGTATGCTTGCAGAGCGCAGCGGAAATCGCGGTCTTTGTGCACAGCCGTGCCGCCATCGCTACAAAAACGGCTACGAGCTGAGCCTGCACGACCTTTGCCTTGCCGCACATATGCCATCTCTTCTTGCACAACCCATTGCCTCTCTTAAAATTGAAGGTCGACTAAAATCCCCTGAATACGTTGCGGGTGTGGTTTCTGTCTATCGCCGTTTAATTGATGAAAAACGCAGTGCCACCACCGATGAATTACATTTTTTAAAAAATTTATTTTCCCGTCAGGGCTTTACGGACGCCTACTATACCCAAGGTGCAAGCGAAGCGATGCTTGGTTATCGTACGGAAGCTGACAAAAAAAGGTCTGCCTCCACCATAGTCAAGATGCCAACACCGAAAACGGTGCCGCTTTCGATGTCTCTTTCTGTTTCTGCCAACGCACCTACATCCCTTTCTGTTTCCGACGGCGTTACCGCTGTCACGGTCAACGGCGAAATCCCCGCAGCAGCAAAAACCCGCGCTATTACTGCCGCTGACTGCGAAAAACAGCTTACAAAGCTTGGCGGTACACCTTTTGTACCTACAATTTCCGTTTCGGTGGAGCCAAATCTCTACCTGTCTGCGGCATCGCTCAACGCATTACGGCGTGATGCGCTTTCTGCATTTACAAATGCACAAACAATTCCTCATACGTTTTACGAATCGAGCGAGGCTGTCAATACCCTACCGCAGAAAACGCCAAAAACGTACTTGATGTTTCAAAACGAGTCACAAATACCGCAAAATCCAGAGGCGGATTTCATATGGTTACCACTTTTTTCGATTACAGACATAAAAAGTGAAAAAATCGGTGCCGTTTTGCCCACTGTATTTTTTGACAAAGAGGAGCCGACCGTACGCAAGAAATTATCTGCACTCAAAAAGCTTGGACTGACTCGCGTTTTGTGCCACACCATCGGTCAGAGCACGCTTTGCCGCGCACTCGGTCTAATTCCCTATGGTGGCAGCGGTCTTAATATTACAAATGCTTTAGCAGCTCTCGAGGCAGATGTAGTTGAGATTACTGCGTCGCCCGAACTTACGCTTTCCCAGCTAAAATCCATGCCCAAGCCGATTCCTACGAATGTTCTGATTTACGGCCGACATACACTCATGACAACGGAAAATTGCCTCGCGCGAAACCAAAAGGCATGCACGCACGGCAAAAATTGGTACCCGCTAACAGATATTAAGGGCAATGTGTTTCCGACGCTTTGTGCATACCCGCATCGCAACGAGATTTTAAACGCGCATCCCCTTTATATGGCAGATAAACTCACGCTTTTACGCGGTGCAAACATCCATGCTTATATTCTCCGCTTTACTACGGAAACTGCGGCGGAGGTGACGGAAATTATGCGTCTATATCATAACGAACTTCCTTTCCCCGGCACCTACACACGCGGTGCATTTTTCCGTAGTTCTGCCTCTCCTGCCGCAAAATCTAAATCAATTTAATTAAGATTCCTGGAGGTTTTTTATGTTTCTGACTGCACAAATTATCGGTATAATCGCACTTGCAATTGCAATTATATCGTTTCAGCAAAATACGCAAAAACGCATTGTGACTCTGCAAATGATTTCCTCCGTATTCTTTACAATCCATTTTTTTCTGCTCGGTGCGTATGTGGGTGCCGCTTTAAATTTCATCGGCATATTCCGCGCTGCAATATTTCGCCAAAAAGGTGAAAAGTGGGCTTCCAACATACTTTGGTTTTGGCTTTTTTGTGCTCTATTCATGCTTGCCGGCATTCTAAGCTGGACAAATTATTACAGCATTTTACCCATTTTGGGAATGCTGCTTACTACGGCAGGCTTTTGGATTGAAAATCCACGTCTTGTTCGCATTGTCACCGCCCCATCCTCTCCGTGCTGGTTTATCTACAATCTTGTTAATCATTCCTATCCGGGGATGCTGACGGAATGCTTTGTTTTCGGCTCCATTCTAGTTGCGGCATTTCGATTTGATATTTTCCCCCTTATACGAAAAAAAGCATAAGCGAAAACGGGACTGTCTTTTGTAGGACAGTCCCGTTTTTCATTGCATTGCCAAACTGTTATTCAAAAGTGTTGTACTGTACAAAAACAACACATCGCAGTTTTTAAAACTCACTAAGTTTCCGACAAACGCGCTCTTCATATAGCGAATATCAACAAGTGTTATTTTTCTATATCCTTCCGTTAAAAGCGGTGCGAGACTGCTGCCGAAGGAATCACGAAAAAGAATTAGCTCCTGATTTGTCTTTGCGCTCGGATTTTCAATTGTGACAAGCGGCGTTGTACCGGACAAAAACATTTCATACGGGTCTTTGCCGAATGCCTTTTTCATGTTATACATTTCACCCGACTTCGGCTTTCCCGTGTCATAATAGGTAACCTCGCACCCGTCAAGAATATCATTGGTCAGATATATCATTTCATCCGGCGGGAAAGGCATAGCAAGTTGACCGGCATATACGCCATAGAACGGATTATGGAGCTTATTTTCTGTATACTCTGCTTTTATTTCTCTACCCATTTCACTTGCAATCTTTTTGGCAATATCCGTAATTTTCTCTTGCCGCCAATGCGTGTCGGTCGTATAATAGTCTCCAATTTCCAAAAGTGACGTCACATCAATGTATTGCATGTAGTTTGTTTTTGCTTGCATCCTTTCCGTAAATCCCTTATAGTCAAGCGATGGATATCCGTTTTTCGTTGCAAGCAGAAAGTTCTTATCCGGAATAACAGAGAAATAAACCTTTATGTTTTTATCCTGCATATACGTTTGATAAAGATAGGCAAAACGCTCTGCAGCGTGCTCCATCATAGCTGGATTTTCTATACTGTCGATTTTGGAAATATGCCCGTCGGCAACAAAAACACCATTATTATCAAGCTTTTTTAAAACTTGTGTTGTAAATATAGCTTTTGCCGTGCGAAATGTATCGCGGTACGGAAATCTTTCGGTCGCATACGTTTCAAAATCCTGTATAAAAGTACCGTCTTTTAGTCTTTCGCCCGTAAGTTCGGGAAAGGCTGCAAGTTCCCTCCTTTCACTTTCCGAAAAAGCATCGGCAGGTTTTAAAATGCATAATGCCGAAATTCCAAAAAGCAGTATGGCAAAAATCACGGTCGTTATAATATTTTTACGCATAACAGTCCTCCTTAAAAGCGAAAGTATAAAAACGGATTAAACGCGCCGTCTGCCAAAAATGCAGTTGCAATCAGGAAAAGACAGACCAATATTAACAATTCCGCATATGTCCAAACCATCGAAAATCCTTTTTTCTCGCAGCACTTTGCAAGCAGTATTTTCGGAAGCGGCGTTGCTGCAACCGCTGCGATTATCAGTATAGGTCCAAAACTTCTGAGGTTATATATAAACGATGGCGAAGAAATTGGCAAACTACCATAGCCGAACATGCCGCCGACGCAGGAAATTGCATTTTTCATACTGTCTGCGCTGAATATAGCAAAACTGATTGCAACCAAAAACAAAACATAAACATGTCCGAACGTTTTTGACTTTGCGATATATTTTCCGAGAAAGAATTTTTCAAGTGTTAAAAGCACACCGAAGTAAAGTCCCCACACTATAAAATTCCATTCTGCACCATGCCAAAATCCCGTAAGAAACCAGACTGTAAAGATATTAAACAACATTCTGCCGCGTCCGACGCGGTTGCCGCCCATCGGAATATACACATAGTCACGAAACCAGGAACCAAGAGATATGTGCCATCTGCGCCAAAATTCGGTTATACTCTTTGCAACAAAGGGATACTGAAAGTTTTCTAAGAATTCGAAGGCAAATATTTTGCCAAGACCGATTGCCATATCGCTATACCCAGAAAAGTCAAAGTAAACCTGCAGCATAAATGAAACTACATACAGCCAGTAAAAGAGAACGGATTTGTCACCCGCCATCCCAAACGCTTCGCAAAGTTCGCCCAATGTATTTGCTAAAATTACTTTTTTTGATAATCCGATTACAAAGCGCCGAATGCCTTGCGCAGTTTTTTCAAAACTGTGCCTCCTTTCGCAAAGCTTGCTTTCAACATCAATATAACGGACAATCGGCCCTGCAATCAGTTGCGGAAAAAGCGCAACATACGTTGCCAGCGTTATAGGATTTTTCTGCGCTTTCACGCTCCCACGATATACATCAATTGTATAACTTAAAATTTGAAATGTATAAAAGCTAATACCGATAGGCAATGTGATTTTCAAAAGTTTAACGGGAATCCCTGTCATCAGCTCAAAGTTTGCGATAAAAAAGTCTGCATATTTAAAATATCCCAAAAACCCAAGAGAAAACAATACAGAAAGTCCCATAAAAATGCGGGATAAAGGTTTTCCACGAAATTTTTCAATCAAAAGCCCCAATCCATAGTTTAAGAGAATCGTTGCAAGCATCAAAAAAACGTACTGTGGCTCTCCCCATGCATAAAACAAAAGACTGAAAAGAAGAAGTACCACATTTTTAAGCTGTTTTGGTGATATAAAATATACCAAAAGCACGCAAGGTAAAAAATAATATAAAAAAGGAATACTTGAAAATACCATGTTCGCACCTCATATAAAAAACGGACGCAGAAACGTAACGTCCGTTTTTCTTTTCTTTTATCCTTCTTGACTAAAGTCTTTTGGACACATAACGAAAAACACCTTATTTCCGGAGCTGCCGGCGACCATTTCATCTGCTTCAACGCAAATGTTCCACCGTAGGTCCGCGTTTGATTTTAATGTAGAAATAAAGTTCGAAGCATTTGTGCCTTCCTCTAGTACAAACACATAGCCTACAAACGGAACCGAGCCGATTATAGGACCAAAGGTTGCGCCCTCTTTAAATCCATTGATTTCTGTATTACCAAAGCCGGATAAAAGTCCCGGCTCGACCAACATAGATGCGGCAGAAAAAGGAAGTATCGAATTGGATGCAATCGCTTCCGCCAAGGAAAGTGCGCTTGAGGCAGATGCCGCTTTTCCATAAAAGTCTTTCAAAAGCTTTTGCCCGACTGTTGTATCTTGCTCCTCGGGTACTGGTGTTTCCTGCGGTTTTGGCTCTACTGTCGGCGTTACTTCCGGTGTCGGTGTCTGAACCTTTTCAGGTTGTTTCGTTTCAGATGGTGTAGGTTTGGGCTCTTCTTTTTTATCTTCAGGTTTTGGCGTCTCCTCTTTATTTTCTTCCGTCGTAATTTCCTCCTCGACCGGATTTACGACTTCTTCTACTTGCTGTTCCTGCTCATTCGGCTGTTCTACATCTTTTTTCCCCCCGCAAGCTGCCAAGGTAAAAACGGATACCCCTGCCAAAATTGCTGCAATTACTTTTTTTGGTTTCATACTCTTTCTCCTTCTACGTACTCATATATGGTTTGTATTGCGTTATCAATATGTTAGACGTACATCTATAAAAAAAGTTCCCGACTTTTTAAATTTTTTCATGAAAATCTTCTATTTATATTATATTTTTTCACCTTTTTACAAATAATGCTTGACATATTGCAAAAATCGTGTTAAAATACAAATTGAAATGGCCCCATCGTCTAGCGGCCTAGGACGTAGCCCTCTCACGGCTAAAACAAGGGTTCGATTCCCTTTGGGGTCACCACAGGATGTACGGTTTTATAGCCGTACATTTTTAGTTTACAAAAGATTATGGAGGCATTCTCATGCATGAGGGGCATCGCGAACGAATGCGAGAACGTTATCTGAAAAACGGTATCTCGGGGCTTGCACCGCATGAAGTTTTGGAATTACTTTTATTTTATACACAGCCCCGCGTAGACACGAACGCCACGGCACATAAATTATTAGACACCTTTGGCTCACTCAGCGGTGTTTTGGATGCTGATGTTGCGCATATTTGTAGCGTGCCCGGCGTCGGCAAATCAAGTGCACTTTTCTTTCATCTTTTGCGGGATTGTATCACTCTTTATACACAAAACCAATGGGCAAAACGCCCGCGTCTTATTACTTTGGATGAAGTCGGTTCTTATGTTCTTGATATGATTGTAGAAAAAAATACAGAAGGCTTCTACATTTTATGTCTTGACCCCTCCCACTATGTTACGGGTTTTTCCAAATTGGAGTCCGGCTCTGCATATAAAACAAGCGTAGATGTAAGAAAAGTCGTGGAATCTGCGCTTATGCATCGCGCCTTTAAAGTTATCTTGGTGCATAACCATCCCTCCGGCTCCCTCCAGCCTTCGGAAAGTGATATACGCCTTACTAAAAAGCTTACCCATGCACTACGTGAAATTGAAATTCCGGTCATAGACCACATTATTGCCGGCAATAACAGCTACTTTAGTATGGCGGGGCATAACCTACTGTAACAGTATAAGGAGATAATCTATGCAAACCAGTGCGTGGAAAAATGGTGATATTGTTATTTTTTTCGGGGATAGTATTACTGCTGCCGAAAAATACACCCGCATTCTAATTGATTTTTATGTTTTACATTATCCCGAAAAAAATATTTTATTTTATAATGCCGCCATTCCCGGTTTAAGCACGCGTTTTACAATTGATAATTTTGAGACATTGGTGTCAGGTATAAATCCAACTGCCGCAACCGTCATGTTCGGCATGAATGACCTGCAACCCGCTCTGTATGCAGACAGCGCAAAAATAACGGATGCGCTTTGTGAAAAACGTGCACGTGCATTCAATACCTACTGTGAAAATGTCAAACTGCTGGATTCTATGCTCGGGCATATACCGCATATTTTTTTCACGCCGACACCACACGATGAAAATCCCAGGATATCAGCCCCCTTATATGGTGGGTATGATATTGCCTTACAGCGTGCTGCATCATGGATTACAGACACCTTTTCCCCTTCCCTGGATTTGCACACGCCGCTTACAAGAGCAAACGCCTGTCGGCTTACCGAAACCATTATCGGCCCTGACCGTGTTCATCCCGGCAACATCGGGCATTGTCTGATTGCATATAAAATTTTGGAGGCGCAGGGATTCCTCAATCCACGCTTGCCGATGTGGGATGAAACGATTACCGACGAGGAAAAGTCCATACTCGCCAGGCTTGGTATTTATGCGGACAATGCAGCGAAAAATCCTTTTAGTGACGCACGTGCCGCTGCCTCACGCCGTTTTATTCTGCATCGTTATGTAGAAATGAATGTATTGGCAGGACAGGGCATTTCACCCGAGGATACCGCACGGGCAGACGCATTTTTAAAAAAGCAGATTGCCATGCCGATTGAAAAATGGCGCATAGAAGCGTACGAAGATTATATGCAACATCGTTTACTCGGTGATACATACCAAGCGGAAGCAGAATACTATATGAAAAAAATGTATTTCGCATAAATACGCGTCTCTTTTTGTTTGACAACTTTTTTATTTTCGTGTATGATAATAAAGTATATATTGTGTATTTTTGAAAGGTTTTGTACATATGAAAAAACTACCAATTTTCATGGCTTATATTCTAGCAATTTTATCACTTGCCGCTTTAGGGTATTGGGGCGGTATTGTACCGCACTTTGACATGCCGTCAATCGGCATTTATCTTCTTTGTCTTTTGGTTGTACCGTTTTTTGGAAATATTGCTCTATCTCCCTTTGCTAAGTGTCTTTGTAAAATACTTTTTACCTTACTTTTGTGTGGTGGCATAATCGGAGGCAGTTCTCTTTTGCGCATTTTCGGCGTATGGTCGGATTTGCCGCTTTTTATAGCTGCCCTTCTTTTTTGCATACTGCATATAACCAATCGTGTTTCCTTTGCAAGCCCCACGGGAACGCATCTTGTACGGCGCGGCATGACAGTATCCCACGCACGCCGTTTTCTGTATACACGCGAAAATTATGCCTATTTCTTTCAAAATACTGCAGCTTTAATGAGCTTTATTACTTTTTGGCGCCTCTTCGGCACCGTAATGAACTCAACAGAAGTTTTATTTGGTTTTGTTTTCCAGGTCGTCCTTTTTGGTTTTTTTGGGTTTCTTTTGTATTGGATGCTCGGTGCGCCGCAAAAAGCATTGGATTCCCCGCATTTTTCCACTGCACGCACAGTATGGATTTTTATTTTTCTTTTTGCTTTGTTTCTTTCATGTGCCTATATTTTTGTCGGGTACCGTTATCTCCCCACAGACCCTATGTTTTTAAACTCTCTTTCTTTTGCGCGTCATATTATGACAGATGCATTTTTGGGTAGTATAGGCGGATTTATAGTTGGTGCGCTTTTCGGATTGTTCTTTCATTTTATCGGGCATCACCTCTTTACCTTCTTATTGAATACAATTTTATGTGTGCCGCTTTACGGTCTGTTTATGCTTAGCGTAAGGTTTCTGCCTTTTTCGGTCGCACTCGGTGTCCCTATCGGTTTCGCAGCCATGCAATCTATGCTTGATTGCCTTAAAAAAGCACAGGCGCTTCGCCCTCTTCCTTTAAAAAAATACGGAAAAAGTGTATTGACCCCGCTTGTTTTTCTCCCGCTTATTGGTCAGCTTTTCAAAAGTATTTTTATCGGCATTTCTCTCTCTGCATTCTTTTCAGTTTGGCAGAATATGCAGCCTGACTATCTCTCTGCCTCTGTTTTATGCACGGTTGCCGCTTTGGTATTCTCGTTGTATCAGATTGTGAAAGGAGCCCTGACCCATGTCTGAAACCATACTTTTAGAAGATGTTTCTTTACGCTATGACGGTCGCCAGTATTTATCTGAAATAAACTTAACCGCTGCGCCTGGTGAAATTGTGGCGATTTGCGGCACCTCTGGCAGCCATAAAGACGCACTTATTCGTCTTATTACACGCATGTATCCCTCTTCATATACACTGACAGGACGCCTTTTTGTCGATCATGTTGAAACGGAACGGCTTGATGAAACCGAAATGCGCTATGCACGCATGATGAATATTGCCGTTTTACCGCAAAACAATGCTTTAGATGGTATACACAAAACTGTCAAGCAATACATTACGGCTCCGTTTCGTGATGATATGAAAAAAAATGCACACCGAATTCTCTTGGATACGAAACGTATTATGCAGCTTCTCGGCGTTACAGATGCGGAACGTCTTTTATCAAAACGTCTTGAAAACTTGTCCGCAAAAGAGAAACGTGCCGTGCTCTATGCCACTGCACTTGCCACAGACCCGGCAATTGCGATTTTGACAGTCTCCTCACTTGACGCCGCCGATGCGGATGCTGATGCGATTTATAACCTTTTAATTAAAGTCTGTAAAATCAAAAATACTACGCTCTTATTCCTGACAAGTGATATCAATTTTGCTCGTAAATATGGCGAAACTGTATATATGATGCATAAAGATAGGCTTTGGGCCGCAGAGGGTGCCGCGCACCCGTATATGCACTATCTCGAAAAGGCTGCATCTTTTGTACCTTTTCCCGCTCTATCTCCTGCCGAAAAAGCCTATATAACCGCATCTAAGCTTGTGCCACGCCGCGGTATGGAAACGTTAGATTTTACATTACACGGCGGTGAAATCCATGCCGTGCCTGCCAAAAACGCGTTGACGGTATTTTCAGGCCGACGTCGTCCATGGCGTGGTTCCCTGATTTTTGAGAACAAAACACTCTCTAAAAGTCGTTCTTTTCGCAAAAAAAGCTTACTGATACGAAAAGGCATGCTTTTTCCACCTGCAAAAAATGCAGCTTCTGTCTTACGTGCATTTGGCAATTTGAAGAAAGAAGATGATCTTTCTCACATTTTATCCGTGGCAGGGTTGCCTGCAGATTACGCATCCATGTCAACAAGAGATTTATCTTTTTACGAAACATGTCGTCTCGGCATTGCGGCCGCAGTTGCAGCAGGTGTGCACACCGTTCTTTTGTATAAGCCGGAACTTTTAACCGATACAGCTGACCAATATGATATATTATCTATGCTGCATGAGGTTTGCGAAAAGACGGGTATGTGTGCACTGATTATAACGGATACAAATCGTATCATACAAGCCTTTTCTTCCCCTTCAAAGAACGAAAACACCATGGTTTACGCAAACTAAAGAAAATAAGAAAGGACATTCAATGTATGCGGATGCGAAATAAAAAACATGCCAAAGAGCGCATGGAAGCAACAACAGATTATTTACTTGCCGAAGCAGCGGATTTTTCGCCTCAGCTTCCCTTTCATATCGAAATTGGATGCGGAAAAGGTGCGTTTATTGCACAGACTGCATATTTGCATCCCCAAATCCAGTTTTTAGCAGTGGAAAAAGTCACGAGTGTGATGGTGCTTGCCCTTGAAAAAGCGGCAGCGGCAGAACTTCCCAATGTGCAATTCTTGCTCGGTGATGTTATGCGTCTTGCAGATTTGCCACAAAAAGGAAAGTGCGAACGGATTTATTTGAATTTCAATGACCCCTGGCCCCGTCCCCGCCACGCAAAGCGCCGTTTGACTGCGCCCGGATATTTGCAGTTTTACAAGTCCTTGCTTGCTCCGGACGGAGAAATATGGTTAAAAACTGATAATGTTCCCTATTTTGATTTTTCTCTTCGTACCTTTGCAGAAAATGGTTTTTCTCTCTATGATGTCACACGGGATTTGCATAGCCTGAATGACCCCGAGAATGTTAAGACCGAGTACGAAACAAATTTCGCATCGCAAGGTATTAAAATCAATCGCCTAAAAGCAAAGCTTATGTAATAAAATATCCCCCGCTATTGCGGGGGATATTGATTACCGTTTTTCTGTAAAATATCGAATCACATCTTGTCTTGTAATAATTCCGATAAAAAGATTTCTGTCATCTACAAGCGGCACAAAATTCTGGCGCAGAACACGTTCCAAAAGTTCTTGCAACGATACATCTACACGTGCGGCGGGGTTCCAATCCTTTCGAATAATATCCCGAATCAGATGTTCCTCCTGCGCACGTATATCGCCGCCCTTTTCAAGAAGATGCCATAAAAAGTCACCCTCGCTGACGCTGCCGGCGTAGCTTCCGTCCTCCCGGATGACAGGAATGGCCGTAAATCCATGTGCGCGAAGCTTTTCAAGCCCTTGCCGCACCGTATTATCATCCTGTATGTAACAAATCGTGCTTTTCGCTTTCAGTAGAAAAATCGCATTCATAATTGCCTCCGAATTGCGGTATTACCGAAGTGACATGAGAAATGTTTCCAGTCTGTCAAGTCCCTTTTCGATATTTTCCATCGAAGTAGCATAAGACCAACGCACATAACCTTCCGCCATAAAGCCATCACCCGGCACAACCGCGACAAGTGCTTTTTCAAGAAATAACTCTGCGAAAGTGTTGGCAGATAAAATCTTCGTACCATCACATGTCTTTCCGTAGAGTTCTTTCATGTTCATCATAACGTAGAATGCGCCCTGAGGCATAATGCACGAAACTCCATCCATGCGGTTTATGCGCTCCACCATATACTCTCTTCTTTTTTTGTATTTTGCCTTCATGTCTGCCACAAAATCCAATCCACCTTCAAGCGCTGCAACAGCGGCAACCTGCGCAATGGAATTCGGATTCGAGGTAGCATGACTTTGTACATTTCCCATAAGCTTTGCTATCTTTTCATTCGATGCTGTGTAGCCGATACGCCAACCCGTCATCGCAAAAGTTTTAGAAAGCCCATTTACAATGATTGTACGCTCTTTAATTTCCTCTCCCAAGGAAGCGATGGAAACACGTTCTCCTTCGTAAATCAGATGCTCATAAATTTCGTCGGAAACTACATAGATATCCTTTTCGACGCATATCGCAGCAATTTCCTCAAGCTCCTCCCTGTTATATACCATACCCGTCGGGTTTGAAGGGCTATTTAAAACCAAAGCCTTCGTACGCGGTGTAATCGCATTGCGAAGTGCATCCGCGGTAAACTTAAAGTTATTTTCTTCACTTGTCTCAAGATACACAGGCACACCATCCGCCAATTTGACCATTTCAGGATAGCTTACCCATGCCGGTATGGGCACGATGACCTCATCGCCCGGATTTAAAATTGCACCAAAAACATTCGTCAGCGAATGTTTGGCTCCGTTACTGACAACAATTTGTGATGGTGTATATTGAAGACCATTCTCGTTTTGCAGTTTTTTGCAGATTGCTTTTTTCAGCGCCGGCGTACCCGATGCCGGCGTATATTTGGTTGCGCCCGCGCGGATTGCCTCAATTGCCGCCTCTTTAATATGATCCGGCGTATCAAAATCCGGCTCACCTGCACCAAAACCGACAACATCTATCCCTTCTGCCTTCATTGCCTTGTATTTTGAATCAATCAAAAGCGTCGGTGACGCGCTAATACCGGAATATTTTTTTGAAATTTGCATATGTACACCCCTTTTTCATAATCCTATTTATCATACTATATTTACGTAAAAAATGCAATAGAAATTTACTGAAAAGTTGAAAAAATTTACAAAATTCTATAAAAGTTCACGGGACGGAAACAAATTACGCATTCTGTTTCCGTCCCGCATATTTTATGTTAACTTCCAAAATCTTCAATAAGTGCCATTGCCTCTTCTTTAGACTCTACCACAATGCCGCGACACAATTTTTCATAATC
>JAZNUV010000034.1:0-47636 GCA_045592445.1 Clostridia bacterium
GGCATGCCCCACAGCGGCAATGGATGCAAAGTTTCTTATAAACGCGGCAATGATTGTAATAATGAAAAGAGAAGGGAGTACCACGGCACAGGTTGCAACGATACCGCCGAAGGCGCCCCGCCGTTTATATCCGATAAAGGTTGCGGTATTCACGGCAATCACACCGGGTGTGCATTGTGCAATGGCGTAGCAGTCCAAAATCTCATCCGACGTACACCAACCGCGGCGGTCAATCACCTCACGTTCAATCACAGGCAGCATGGCGTAGCCGCCGCCGAAGGTGAAAAGACCGATTTTGAAAAAAGAAACAAATAAATCCCACATATCTACTCCTTTATGCCCAAAAACCGATGGGCGTTTTTCCCCTCGGCGTAGGCGTAAATGCCGTCCGCCATGGGCACCTCATAATACACGCCTAAATTCCGAACGGCTTTGTGCGCAATCACATCAGGAAATACATGCACATGCATGTCAAAGATTTCGTACTGCAAATAGAATCCTTCTTTCAATCGTATACTAGGCTTTCGCCGATAATTCCGCCAAAATACCTTCTCTGACGCCGCTTTCCACCGCTTCGATTTGCATAACACCCGTATAGGAGAGAAGCACTTCGAGCGTTAAAAGTGCGGGCACTATGGTTTGCGCCCTGTTGCCGACTTCGGTTTTCAAACTTTCATAGGAAACGTTTCGGATAGCGGCATGAATTTCATCCTTTGTAATACGGCCGCCCTTGCCGAAAAGTTTTACAATCGCACGAATACTGCCGCCTGTAAGATAGAGCGTTTCGTAACCTGCGTTTAAAAAGGCAGAATTCGTTTTAAGCTGTGCGAGCACGTGTGCTTTTATGGCAACACTTTCCGAAGGGGAAGGTATGTCGCCTTCAGAAAACGCGCATCGAAGGCGCATGCTGCCGAGCGGAAGAGAACAATAGGAACCGAGACCACGCTCGCTGAAGGTATAAAGCTGCATGCTGCCGCCACCCAAATCACCGCCGATGCCTTCTTTTACAGACTTTGCGCGCATAAGCCCGAGATAATCATACCGTGCCTCCTCTTCGGCGGACAAAAGCCGCACAAAAACGCCCGTTTTTTCACGGATTTCGTTTATGATTGCCGTGCTGTTTTGAAGGCCGCGCAAAGAGGCAGTGGCAAAGGCAATATGCATTTCTGCCGATGTATAGTGCGGTGAAAGGGTTGAAAATGCCTGTAAAATAGCAGAGACACCCTTTTGCGAAAGCTTGTCGTTTTCAATATATTGTACCACACCCGCGAAAACGCTTGTATTCAAAACGGGCGCGCCGTTTTCATAGAGGACGGTGCGGATGGTATTGGAACCGAGGTCAGTAATTGCAAGACGCATAAGGCTCTCCTTTGGCTTTATTTTCTATTTAGTATAACATAGGTAAGGGCAGAAAGTCAATAAAATACGTGGTTGTATTTCGGGAAAAACTGTGATATAATGAATTCAATAAAGTTGAATTCATTAACTAAGTTTGTCCTGACGGGCAAGTGAAGTTACCTGAAGGTAGTGAAGTTTCCTTCGTAAATGACTGATTACAAGATTGAATACAGCAAAAGAAAAGCGAGGAAGGTGTAATTAAGTGAAAAAAACAATACGGGAGATATTGTATGGCGATACAATATATGATGAGATGGAACGAATTATGATCAAGGATATTGAATTGTATTTCGGGAGAGATGCTACGATTCGAGAAAAAAATATGCAGAAGCGAGCAATAAAATTCAAAGAATCCAAGATTCATATGAAGATACAATACCTCAAATGACGACTGAAGAACGTATGCGGATAATAAATGAAGAGAATTTAAACGATTATGTGGGAATAGGAATTGATACGTATGAAGATTTAGGAGAATATTCCGTATTGCTTAATAAGGTTGAAGAGTATTATACACTTATAATATTTGGCGAAAGATGTAGTAAATCTCATCGGGTTTTTCCGACTATGGAAGAAGCAAACTATGAACTAATAAAATATGCAAGAGAGATAAAGAATGATTTTAAAAAGTATGGATACAGACCGCATTGCAAGACAAAATAAAAAAATATTGAATATCTATAAAGATAGATGTTAGCTGTTGGAATTTTGTTGTCCAATAGCTAACTGTCATCTAAATCGTTCACTGATTCTATAATGATTTCATCAAAGATGAAATCAACTAAGTTTGCCCTTGCGGGCAAGTGAATTTATCTTGCGATAGTGAAGGTTACTCCGTAAGTGAAGTTTCGCCTGATGGCGAAGTGGCAAACCAAACTTCACTTTGAACGAGTGTTTAAAACTTCACAAAATGAAGGCATCTAAATCTATTCAGCTAAATTCGTAGGATGTTGATTTCATCAATAAATACAGTTAAAGAGAAAAAACAGTAGACATTTGATTTATACTTTAATAAGCTACATAAAAAAGGAGTTTGAACGCAGATGGAAAAAAACAATCGGGAATGTGCCTTAAGTCGTGGTGCGTGGACGGGAATCAGTATAAATTTTCTGTTATTCATTATAAAATTTATTGTCGGCACGCTGTCGGGCAGCGTATCGGTTATGGCGGATTCATTCAATAATTTATCGGACGCAGGCTCCTCCGTTGTCAATTTAGTAGGCATTTTTTTGGCGGGGAAGCCGTCGGATGAAGAGCATCCCTTTGGACACGGACGGATGGAATATATTTCGGGGCTGATTGTAGCCATGCTGATTTTGCTGCTCGGGGCAGAACTTCTGCGCGGTGCAGCTGAAAAAATCATACATCCTTCGGCAGTTTCCTTCAACATGATAACGCTTCTTTTATTATGCCTGACCATCCCTGTAAAACTTGCGCTTGCCGTTTACCATACGCGGCTTGGCAAAAACACGGGTGCGCCTGCGATGGCAGCGGCAGGGCGGGACAGTTTAAATGACGTTTTGGTAACGGCGGCAACCATACTGTCCGCCATACTCGCAAAGGCGGGGATTTGGGCAGATGGATACATCGGGCTCGGTGTGTCGGCGTTTGTTATTTATTCCGGCATCGGTATTTTAAAGGATACCCTGGGCCCGCTTTTGGGGCAGGCTCCGCCGAAAATGCTTTCGGAGCGGATTGAACAAATGATTCTCGAATGTGATGAGATTGAGGGTACGCACGATTTAATCATCCATAATTACGGCCCTGAAAAGTACATTGCATCTATTCATGCAGAGGTACGTGCGGATAGTGATATTTTAAAAATCCACGATGTCATAGATTTAGCAGAACGGCGCATTTTTGATACGCTTGGTGTTTTACTTTCCATTCATCTTGACCCGATTGATACGGACGATGTGCTGACAAACACCCTGAAGGAAAAGGTTATAGACATTATCGGAACCATAGATGCAAGGCTTTCTATTCACGATTTTCGCATTGTAAGCGGCGACACACATACGAACCTTATTTTCGATTTGGTTGTGCCGAAAAAGTTTCAGATGCGCGATGCGGAACTGAAGGCAGAGGTTGATAAGCGGCTGCATGCTTTAAATCCCTCTTATTTTACCGTGATTATCTTTGACCGCAGTTATGTTTAATTTCAGGGCATATAAAACGCGCCGCTTATTTTGAGCGGCGCGTGTTTTAATTTAGCGAACTTCGTCAAGCGTTTTTACATCCGTATGTACAACGGGTTTCCATACCACCTTTTTAAAGAGGGCGACAACGGAAATGGGTACATAGGTAAAGAGGAAAAACGGAAATAAAAGTGTGTACCATATTTTTTTGGCAGGTGCACATTTTATTTTTTTCCATTCGGAAATCAACGTTAGCGTACCCATGAAAAAGAATACGCCGTAGAAGCTGCCGATTGCGCCGAGCATTGCCGTGCCCGAAGCGTAGAGAAGTCCGTTGTCGTGCAAAATGGAAGCAATGGTAAAGACAACAAGATTGATAATCAGTGTCAGCACGGTGACAAGATAGGCGGGCGCTACTGTCATAAACATATCAAAGCTTGACATACGCTTGTTCTTGCCTGCAAAAATATTGCACCAAAGTTTGATGCCGTAGTTTGAAATAACCTGATAGAAACCTTTCGCCCATCTGAGACGTTGTACCCACGATTGACGCATGCTGGTGGGCTGCTCGTCATATAAAATAGCACCGTCGCAGTAGCCGACTTTCTCACCATGAATAACACTGTCAATCGTAAATTCAATATCCTCCGTCAGAAGATGATGCTTCCAGCCGTTATTCTTTTCAATAATATCATGGTGCACCAAAAAGCCTGTACCCGAGATGGCGCAAGACGCGCCGAGCCGCATACGCGGGTTATTGAGAAAACGTGCCTCACGCATAAACCAAAGGCCATAGCCTGCAGAAATCCAGTTGGCGGCGTAGTTTTTGGAATTGCGGTAGCTTGTCAGAATGCGGTGACCGCGGTCGAACATCTTATTCATTTCCGCCATAAAGTTTTCATCCAAAAGATTGTCAGCATCTAAAACACAAAAGCCTTCATAATTATCGAACTTATTTTCTTCCATGAGCTTTTTAAAGAGAAAGTCAAGTGCCCAACCTTTGCCGATGGCGGACGTGTCCTGCCGTTCATACGCAAAAGCACCGTGGGCGCGTGCAATTTCTGCAGTATTGTCCGTACAGTTATCGGCAATCACAAAAACATCCAGAGCATCCTGCGGGTAGTTTTGGTTGTTAATACTCTCTAAAAGCGCACCAATAACAGCAGATTCGTTTCGCGCGGCAATAATAATGCCGAATTTATGGAAGGATTTCGCGGGTATGTCTTGATCCGTCGGCTTTCGGTATATAAGACCGATAAAGGCATAAACAAACTGATATGCATACATCAGCGTAAAGACAATAAAAATGCAAAAATTAAAAGTATCAATAAAAGGTCGCATAATCCGCTCCGTTTCCGTAGGCGTACCTACTTTATAAGGTTTTTGTCCGCATAAGACAAACAAAGTCTATCACAAAAGCCCAAAGATGTCAAGCTTTTTAGTCCAGCACAATCAGTGCCATGAAGGAAAGCGGCACATCGCCGTCATTCTTAAGCCCGTGCCCGTGTCCGCTTGGCGTAAAGGTAACGTCTCCTGCACGGACGGAATACGAGGTGCCGTCATCATTATATGTGCCGGTGCCGGATAAAATGTAATAACTTTCACTTTCGCCGCTATGTGTATGGTAGCCGATCTCACCACCTGCCGCAAGCTGCATATGTGCGTAGGTACGCACTTTTTGCGGCTTTTGGGGTTCACAGAAAAGACTGTCTACATCCAGTTCTCCGCTGCCGCCGACGGGGTTTGTTCTGATTTCGTGTGTTCTTTCTTCTTTTTTCGTAAGCATTTTAAAAATCCTTTCCGCTACTTGCAATTTTCTCAAATGAGATAGCCCGTCCGTTTTTGTCTGTTTCCAAAAATACGGCGTTTATGCTCCTCGGGCCCTCCGTTGCCGCTTCATAGGGGCGGCGGACAGAGGAAATAAAGCGCGATGTTGCCATTGAGATTTCAGCACCTAAGACGGAGTGCGCCGCGCCACACATGCCGACATCCGTAATATACGCCGTACCACCGCTTAAGATGGCGTCATCCGCCGTCTGCACATGTGTGTGCGTGCCGAAAACGCCGCTTACTCTGCCGTCGGCATAATAGCCGAGCGCTTTTTTCTCGCTTGTCGCTTCGGCATGAAAATCCACAATAATATGCGGGGTATCAATTTTTTTGAGGGCGTTGTCTAAAGCAAAAAAAGGGTTTTCACAAGGCAAATCCATATAAAGCCTGCCGATCAGGTTTAAAACCGCAAGCCGTTCACCTTTTGCCGTTTCCACCGTCAAAAAGCCTTTGCCGGGGTCGGCTGCAGGGAGATTAAAAGGCCGCAAAATGGGCATTTCATCAAAAAGCGATATAATCTTATTCTTTGAAAAGACGTGATTCCCTGTTGTGAAAACGTCAATGCCCGCGTATAGAAGTGTTTCGGCACTATCGCGGGAAAGACCGAAGCCGCCCGAGGCATTTTCAGCATTTGCAACGAGAATATCGGGCGTAAAGTGACGGCGCAGTGCGCCGATTTGTGCCAAAACGGCTTCCCGCCCCATACGACCGACAATATCACCGAAAAATAAAATTTTCATGCTGTTCTCCTAACGGCGCAGTGCCTTCATATTCTCCAATACACTGTACGGGATTTCTAAATTACCGAGCCCCTTGCCAATCGAGATGTGCGGTTTCATCGCGGCATGAAAGTCCGTACCGCCCGAGATGGCTAAATCCAAAGAGGCGGCAAGTGATTGATATTCTGCCTGCATTTCGGGTGTGTATTCCGTGTAGTAGCCCTCGACGCCGTCAAGCCCCGCGTCCTTCAAATCTGAAACAAATTTGTATAGCTCATCTCCTGAAAGGCGCGTTAAATGAAGATGCGCCAAAAACGCAAGACCGCCTGCACTTTTAATCAGTTCAACGGCGTCACGCGGGGTTAAAAGCTGCAACGTGGAATACCCCGGCTTCCCATTGGCAAGATATAAATCAAAGGCTTCCTTTACAGAGCCGACGTAGCCTTTTTCTACCATGGCACGGGCAAAATGCGCGCGCCCGATAAGACCGCAAGGCGCAAGACGAGCCGCATCCTCTACCGTAACGTCAAACCCGATTTTCTGCAGGTTCTCTGCTGTTTCCAGATTCCGCTGTTCACGCACACGGCGGATTTCCTCTAATTTTTTTAAGAAATGCGGATTTTCTAAATCCACAAAATAGCCGAGAACGTGCGTTTCTGTCTTAAATTTTGCAGAAAGCTCAATCCCCGGGATTACTTCAATTCCCAATTCCTTACCGCGCGCCATGGCTTCTTCCACGCCGTCAATTACGTCATGGTCGGTAAGACTCATGGCGGCAAGTGAGGCGGCATGGGCGGTTTCTACAACCTCCGAAGGCGTCATGGCGCCGTCTGATTTTATGGAATGTGTGTGTAAGTCAATAAGCATCTTATAATCACTCCGCGTTTTTTATTTTATTATACCGCGCCGATATGGAAAATGCAAGTAAATTATAAAAACGGGGTTGTTTAAAAACTGAAGTTTTTAAACAACCCCGTTTTGGGGGATGAAATAAAAATGTTGTAGAACGGGCAAACTGAGCCACGGCAAGGCGTTGAGCCTTGCCGTGGGAACCCGAAGGCGTACACGGGTACGCCGAGAGGCGAAGGTTGTGCGGTCTACGCATTTTTAAACATCCCCGTCTTTTGATTACGCCTGTGCACTTGATGCAAGCTCCTCTTTCTCCAATTCGCGGTAGGCAACCTTGCCGACCAATGTTTTAGGAAGTTGCTCACGGATTTCAATATCGTAAGGCATCGCATATTTTGCAATGTTTTTCCGACAATGCGCAAAAAGGTCCTCGCGGATTTCGTCCGTTGCCACCGTACCGGGCTTGAGGATCACAAACGCCTTAACCTTCTGCATCTTGTAGTTGTCGGGCACCCCGATAACACAGCTCATATGCACGAGAGGATGCGCGTCAATAATATTCTCAAGCTGAGAAGGGTAAATGTTGTAGCCGCTTGAGATAATCATGCGTTTCATGCGTTGGCGGTAGTACACAAACCCGTCGGGGTCCATAATACCGAGGTCGCCTGTGTGAAGCCAAATGTAGCCGTCCGCATGCGTTTTTAGGGTGTTCGCCGTTTCCTCGGGTTGGTTTGCATATCCCACCATGACCGTAGGACCTGAAAGGCAAATCTCGCCCTCCGTACCATAGGGAACCTCTTCCGTTGTGTCAGGTTTGACAATTTTGTAGTATGTATCGGGGAAGGGAATACCGATGCTGCCTTCGCGGAAGGTGTCGTAGGGCGTCAAACAGCTTGCTGTTACACACTCCGTTGTCCCGTAACCCTCGCGAATTTGGATGGTGGCGCCGTGGTCTTTTAAAAAAGCGTCAAATTTCTTTTTGAGTTCAATAGAAAGCGAATCGCCACCCGAGAAAACGCCCATCAGGCAGGATAAATCCACGCCTTCCATATCGGGGTTTCGTAAAATAGCTTCGTAGAGAGTAGGCACACCCGCAATATAGTTGGGGCGTTTTTTTCGTAACAGCTCTGCGTAGCTTTGCGCGTTAAACTGTGGAACCAGTATGCAACGACAGCCTGCCACAAGCATCGTATGAATGCAAACGCCGAGACCGAACCCGTGGAACATCGGCATGACGGCGAGCATGGATTGACCTGGCTTACAAGTCACGCTCATCGCGGCGGTTTGCAGGGCGAGTGCGTTGAAATTTCGATTTGAAAGCTGAATCCCTTTCGTAGTGCCTGTTGTGCCGCCACTATATAAAATAACTGCAACATCGTCCGCTTTGCCATTATAAACATAATTGCCGACAAAGCTTTCGCCGATACGCAAAAAGTTTTTCCAGCGAATGATATCTGCATCTTGCGGGATAGGCGGGATTTTCCGCCCCTTTGTTAAGGAAAAGCCGATTTTCATAACTGTGCCGAGTGCATCCGCTACAGATGTAATAATAAGATGCGGCAGATTGACTTTGCTTCGAATGGCTTCAAATTTCGGATAAAACTGGTCGAGCGTAATGGCGGCTACACTTTCGGAGTCGCGCAGATAAAATTCAATCTCACCTTCACTGGAAAGGGGGTGAATCATGTTTGGTACCGCGCCGATCAGATTAAGGGCATAAAAACAAATTACAGTCTGTGGTACGTTGGGCATACAGAGTGTAACCTTGTCGGCGGGACGGATGCCGAGCCCGCGGAAGGCTTTGGCACAAAGATGCACTTCTTTTATCATGGTTTCGTAATCGGTGGCCTTGCCCATAAAATCGTATGCCGAATAGGCGGGATAGCGTTTAGCGGATTCTGCCACAAGTTCTGCCATTGTACAGTCGGGGTAGGTAAGCTTTGCGGGAACGGGTCCGTAAAAACGCTCCCACGGGCATGACCGTTCTATCATTTTAAAGCACCTTCCTTTTCTTTTGATTCATATTCAACGGGAACATCTGCCGGCAACTCCAAAAGATGAGGATGCGTAAGCAAATGTTTTAAAAGCTTTATGGATTTTGCGTAATAGTACCCGTCGGCAATACGTTCATCAAGCGTGATGCCAAGAGGCAAAACCTCGCGGACCTCACTTGTACCGTCTGCAGAAAAAACAGGGGCAAAATGCTTTTCGCCGATTACGACAAAGAGAGAGGTTGTACCCCAGTTTGTCAGGTGATGATAGCCCGATTTCAGCTTGATACTGCCGAGATTCGATATAAATACGGTAGAATGATATGGGTCCGCATACCGCAGAAAAGCAGGCAACATATCGTGGTATTCCAGAAAATTGATAATACGAATCAGAAAACGAAGCACAAAGCGTGGCAGACCGGCAAGTGCGTTCATAATTTTCGTCGTGTCATCCACCACACCTTCCTTGCGTGTTTTGGAAACGCGGCTGCAAATTTTGTCGTGTATCGAGTCGATGGTGCTGTCTTTATCGCAATGCAGGAGAATCAATGCCTCCTCGCCATCGTCAGAAAAAATGCGCTTTGCGACAAAAGACAAAAGAATTTCATTCCGTTCATAAAGCCGATGCCCTGTAACAAAACGGTTCAGCTTCGGTCTTAGATACAGCGTTTTCGCAAGCGCCGCCGCCACCACATGAAAAATGGTGTATTTATAGGCGGGATTATCCTTGTTTTTTTCCTTCAAAAAGTCGTTTATAGCGGTTAAGTCTACCGTTTCCGTCACAAACGCTTCGTTATCGGTACGATTCGGCAAAAGATAGGGCATAAAGACATGCATCGCATCCAAACCCCGAACGCGCCGCGCATCCTTTCTGTCCCCGCGCCGTTTCTTTTCCATTATTTCTCCTCCTCTGAAGAATCCTCCGTAAAGGAATGCATAAATTTTTCAAGTTGTGCAAAGCTCAGCACCTTTTCCTGCTTTCGATAAATGCGGGAGAGGCGATTTTCAATTTCTCGCACCGCATCCACACCCGTGTCGGTTAGTACAATGGAAACAACGCGCTCGTCCTCCGTTTGCCTGCGACGGTGCAGAAAACCCATATTCGCCAGTTTTTTGCACATGGCGGAGGTGTTTGTGCGGGCAAGCCCGAGCGTTTTTGCAATCGTGCCGACCGTGGCAGAGCCCATCTTATAGACGCTGCATAGAAGTTGTGCCTGTGTTACGGTGAGGCCATACCGCTTTGTAATTGGACGCATAGCCTTCAAAAGCGCACTTTCAAGAATCTTTGCAAGCCGAAAAAGGCCGATGCCGTACAAAGAAGCTGTCATACCAAAACCTCCTCAAAATATGTATACGATATACATATTATAGAATAAAACATATTTTGTCAAGTTTTTTTAAAATTTTTCTTCGCGGCGCAAAATAGTTGCGCCCAGAAGCAGCATTTCACCTTGATATAAGGCGACTGTCTGCCCCGGGGTCACTGCACGTTGCGGCTCGTCAAAAATCAGGGTAAGGGTATCACCGGCAAGGCGGCAGGTGGCGGGGACGAGAGGGCCTGCGCTGCGAATTTTTGCCGTTACGCGTATTTCGGCAGGCGGGTTCGGCAACATAAGATTTACGTTTTCCGCATAAAGCCCGTGTGAAAAAAGAGCTTCATTTTCTCCGATGGTAACGGTGTTTTCCGCAGCGTTAATATCGGTTACAAATACTTTTTTCCCAAATGCACCGAGCCCTTTTCGCTGCCCGATCGTGTACCGATGCACGCCATTGTGAAAGCCGACGGTAAGGCCATTTTGGTCTAAAATTTTTCCTTCTTTTTTTAAAGAAGGCATACGACTTTCCAAGAAAGCGCCGTAGTCATCATCGGGGATGAAACAGATTTCTAAACTATCTTTTTTTTCTGCTATCGCGGGGAGTACCTCGCGTGCTACATTCCGTACTTCGTCTTTTGTGAGATTACCCAGCGGGAGTAAAAGACGCGAAATCCAAGCGGCAGGCACCATAGACAGGAAATAGGATTGGTCCTTTTTCACATCGGTTCCGCGCCAGAGCATGGCGCGGCCACCGACTTGCCTTACGTGTGCATAATGCCCGGTTGCAATCAGGTCGTATCCATGCGTGTCTGCATAGTCTATCATAGCGGCAATTTTTATATTTGCGTTGCACAAAACGCATGGATTCGGCGTTTGTCCGTTTTGGTACGCTTCCAAAAACGGAGCAATCACCGATGCATGAAAGTGCTTTCGCATATCTAAAATATCGTGCGAAATACCAAGTGTGCGCGCGGATGCCGCCGCTTCCTGCGCGGATTTTTCATCGTCGTGCAAAAGAAGCGTAAGTCCAAAAACTTCATATTCTGCTTTTTGTAAAAGTATAACAGCCGCGGTACTGTCCACACCGCCGCTCATACCCACTAAAACTTTTTGCATATGTGTCATCCTTTCTTTTCCCTATTTTACCATATATTTTCCACTGATACAACAGAAAAATAATTTGACAACGGATATGCATTATGATATACTGATACAAGAGGTGACAAATATGACAAATGCGGTTTTTTGGGGCATTGTTCTTGTTGCAATGCTGATACTGGAAATCTGTACGATGCAACTATACACCATTTGGTTTGCTGTCGGTGCCTTATTTGCCATGGTGGGATCATTCCTCGGCGCTTCTGTGGTTTTAGAGGTTACGCTGTTTTTCTTGATTTCCGTCATCTCCCTGGTGCTCATATTGCCGCTTGTAAAACGGCATATGGCATTGCGGAAAATACCGACGAATGCGGATCGGATTATCGGCAAAGAAGCCGTTGTAACTGAGGATATTGATAATACGGCAGGAACCGGGCAAATTAAGGTTTTGGGGTCCGTTTGGTCTGCTGTGGCAGAGGAGGATGCTGCTGTTTGCCGCGGTGAACAGGTAACCGTGCAAGGCATACAGGGCGTAAAAGCTGTTGTGCGCCGCAGGTAAGGGCGCAGGAAGGAGAGAATATGGCTATACTTTGGTTGCTGGTTGTGATTTTATTTTGCGTAATCATCGGGAATATGAAGATTGTGCCGCAAGCACATGCGTATGTAATAGAGAGGCTTGGCACATATAAAGGGACATGGGATGTCGGTTTTCATTTTAAGCTTCCGTTTTTTGATAAAATTTCACGCAAGGTGAATTTGAAGGAACAGGTAGTTGATTTTGAACCGCAAGCCGTAATCACAAAGGACAATGTAACCATGCATATTGATACGGTTGTTTATTTTCAGATTACCGATCCGAAGCTTTATACGTACGGGGTGGAGCGCCCCATGATGGCTATAGAAAATTTAACTGCCACAACGCTTCGAAACATTATCGGTGATTTGGAACTGGACGAAACGTTAACTTCCCGCGATACGGTTAATACGAAAATGCGTGCCATTTTGGATGAAGCAACCGATCCGTGGGGTATTAAAATTAACCGTGTTGAGCTGAAAAATATTATACCCCCGCGCGAGATTCAGGATGCCATGGAAAAACAAATGAAGGCAGAAAGAGAACGCCGTGAATCCATTTTGCGCGCCGAAGGGGAAAAGAAGTCAGCCGTTTTGGTTGCTGAGGGTGAAAAGGAATCGGCCATTCTGCGTGCTGAGGCAGAACGGGAAGCTGCCATCCGAAAGGCAGAAGGTGAAGCTGAGGCTATTTTAAAGGTACAAAAGGCGAAGGCGGAAGGGATTCGTATGATAAATGAAGCAGATCCCGGCAAGGCGTTTTTAACCATTCAAAGCCTGGAATCTTTGGAAAAAGTGGCAGACGGGAAGGCTACAAAGTTGATTATTCCCTCTGAAATTCAAGGCATTGCGGGGCTTAGCGCAAGTATAAAAGAAATATTGAATACAGATAAAAAATAATGCGTATACTTTGATTGGGCGCAAAGGTTGCCCAATCGATATGGGGGCGCAACGGTTTCGACGGGGATGTTGAAGCTGGAGAAGCGAGCAGAGGCGGGAACCTCTCTAAAATCCCAAACTTTAAATTTTAAGCGACAATAATAAGTTAGCTTTTGCAGCTTAATTAAAGCTGCCGTCTTGCCCGTGAGGACTGCGGCGCGGGACAGGGCGTGACTTAGCAGTGAACGTGACTTGCGTAAGCTTTGCCGCAAGCATGCATAATGAAGCTACTGAATCCGTAAGGTTGTTTATGAACTTGCGGAGGAGGGAATTCTAAATCATAAACTGCGCTCGGAGAAGCTCTTGTGAATATGTTTTCGGACGCGGGTTCAACTCCCGCCGCTTCCACCAGAAAAAAGCGACAGAAATCGACAGATAGCTGTCGCTTTTTTGATATAAATTTCTGCGAGATTTTCGATATGTTCCGTTGGAACTCGATATGTGTTGACACACTCGATATGTTGCCTTACGGCAACGAGATTTATATTATATCGAGTTTTGAGTGAAACGAAAAACATATCGATTTTACGACAGTAAAAATATCGAGCAAACGAAGTTTGCATATCGACAAAAATTATATATATTCTTATACTTTTTCTTTCCGATGGAAAATATATTTTTTCGCGCAAAAAAGATTGACATTTTAAGGAAAATATTGTATAATCGAAATCAAATATAATTATTTTCAATGCAAGGATTTTTGGGGCGTTGAAAGAGAGTTAAAAACAGATATGGGAGGAAAAAATATGAAGGTACAATTTACAGAAACTGTCCTTCGGGACGCGAATCAGTCCCTCATTGCAACACGTTTGCCGTTTGAAAAGTTTGAGCCGATTCTCGAAACGATGAATAAGGCGGGGTACTATTCGGTAGAGTGTTGGGGCGGCGCAACGTTTGATTCCTGTTTGCGCTATCTTGATGAAGACCCGTGGGAACGTTTGCGGCGCATTAAAGAAAAAATGCCCGATACAAAACTGCAAATGCTGCTTCGCGGCCAGAATCTTTTGGGGTACAAGCATTATCCCGACGATGTAGTGAAAAAGTTTATTCAACATTCCGTGCAAAACGGTATTGACATCATCCGAATTTTTGACGCGTTGAATGACCTTCGCAACATCCGCGTTGCGGTCGAGGAAACGAATCGCATGGGCGCACACGCGTCGGGCGCAATTTCCTATACTACAAGCCCTGTTCACACGCTTGAAAATTATGTAAAGCTTGCACGTGAAATGGAAGAAATGGGCGTTGGCTCTATCTGTATTAAGGATATGGCGGGCGTTATGGGCCCGCAGGAGGCGTATGACCTTGTGAAGGCAATTAAGGGCGCAGTCAAGCTTCCTGTTGTGGTACACACGCATTGCACCACCGGGCTTGCGTTTATGACGTATCTGAAGGCAATCGAGGCAGGCGCAGATGTCATTGATACCGCATCCTCCTGTTTCTCGGGCGGCACAAGCCAACCGGCAACGGAAACGCTTGCATACGCACTTCGCCAGCTCGGTTACACAGTGGATTTGGACGATAAGATTACAAAAGAAGTCAATGACTTTTTCAAACCTGTTCGTGCCGAATTTATCGCAAACGGCACTTTGAATCCGACAGTTTTGGCAACAGATACCAATGCACTGAATTATCAGATTCCGGGCGGCATGCTTTCGAACCTGATTGCACAGCTGAAGGCGCAAAATGCACTGGATAGATTGGATGAGGTGCTTATGGAAACACCCCGTGTCCGCAAGGATCTCGGTTATCCCCCGCTCGTAACACCGATGAGCCAGATGGTCGGCGTACAGGCGGCAACCAATGTGCTGGTCGGCGAACGCTATAAAAATATCAGTAAAGAAGTCAAGGCCTATTTGCGCGGCGAGTATGGCAAGGCGCCCGGCGAAATCGACAGTGAGCTGCAAAAGAAAGCACTCATGGGCGAGGAACCGGTTACATGCCGTTTCGCAGACACACTTTCCGATGCCTTTGCGGCAACAAAAGAAGAGCTTGGAAACCGTGCAGAGAGCGATGAAGACGTGCTTTCCTATATTGCTTTCCCGCAGGTTGCGGAGAAGTTCTTTGCAAATCGGCAGGCGAAACGTGAAAATCGCGTTCGCTATACAATTGAAACGATGTAGGAAAGGATGGACGTGCTATGAATATCAATGATCTTTTATTTCAGTCACTCGGCGAATCGGCACTTGGCATAGTGATCGTGTTTGCGGTACTGATTCTGATTTTGGTCTGCATCAAAATCATGACGGCACTTCTCAATAAGGAATCAGAGAAAGCCGAAGTGCCCGCTACGCCTGCGGCACCCGTAGTCAGCAACGCAAAGGGTAGTTGCGGCGAAATTGCACTTCACGATGTGCCGGAGAAAACGGCAGCAATGCTGATGGCGATTACGGCGGATAAACTCGGAGAACCGCTGAACACACTTCGGTTTATTTCAATTAAAGAGGTGGAGGCATAAGGGAAATCCTTATGTCCGTTATGAAAGGAAGGTATAGAAATGAAATACAAAGTAACACTAAACGGGAAAACATATGAAGTTGAGGTAGAAAAAGGCGTGGCAACGGTTGCGGCAGAATATGATGCGGCAGCCCCTGCACCCGCCCCTGCAGCTGCTCCGGCACCCGCAGCTGCTCCGGCACCTGCACCCGCCCAAGCATCTGTAGCCGTTACCGGCGCTGGCGAAGTTGTTTCTGCTCCCCTCCCCGGTACTGTACTCGGTATTAAGGTTGCAGCAGGACAGGCAGTCAAAAAGGGTGATGTTTTAGTCATCATTGAAGCTATGAAAATGGAAAACGAAATAGTAGCACCGAAAGATGGCACTGTAACACAGGTAGTTGCGACAAACGGTGCAACAGTTGATAGTGGCGCACCTTTAGTTGTCCTCGCATAGGGAGGCGTAGAGCATGGACTTTTTACATACACTTACAGAGGTCTGGAACCAATCAGGCATAGCGCAGCTTGCTATGCAGTTTACGGGTGACGGATTTCGCCAGCTCTTGATGATTCTTTTGTCCTGCGTGCTTTTGTATCTTGGCATTGTAAAAAAATTCGAGCCGCTTCTACTGATAGGCATTGCCTTTGGTATGCTTTTATCCAATCTGCCGATTTCGGGGGTATATAATCCTGAACTTTGGGCAGGAACGGGACCGATTGATTATGCGAAAGTATTACAAACGGGCGGACTTTTGGACATTTTATATATTGGCGTCAAAACGGGACTATATCCGTCGCTCATATTCCTTGGCGTCGGCGCCATGACGGATTTCGGGCCTATGATTGCGAATCCGAAATCAATGTTTTTGGGCGCTGCGGCACAGATTGGTATTTACCTTGCACTTATTATGGCAATTTTGCTTGGCTTTGACGGACAAGCGGCCGCTTCCATCGGTATTATCGGCGGCGCGGATGGGCCGACGGCAATTTGGCTTACCAAGACCTTAAAGCCGGAGCTTTTAGCACCGATTGCGATTGCAGCATATTCTTATATGGCGTTAATTCCGCTGATACAGCCGCCGCTTATGAAGCTTGTGACAACAAAGAAAGAACGCGAAATCAAAATGGAACAGCTTCGGCCCGTATCGAAAACGGAAAAAATCGTTTTCCCGATTATGGTGACGATTATAACCTGCTTGATTCTGCCGTCCGTTGCACCGCTTTTGGGGTGTTTGATGCTCGGAAATTTATTGCGGGAGTGCGGCGTAACAGAGCGCCTTTCTGATACGGCACAAAACAGTCTTATGAATATCGTTACAATCTTTCTGAGTGTCAGTGTTGGCGCTACGGCACGATTTGATACATTTTTGCGGTTAGACACGCTGAAAATTATCGTTTTGGGACTGTTGGCATTTTGCTTCTCTACATTGGGCGGCCTTCTTATCGGCAAGCTGATGTGCAAGCTTTCAGGCGGTAAAATCAATCCGCTGATCGGTTCTGCGGGGGTATCCGCCGTGCCGATGGCAGCACGCGTCTCCCAAATGGTGGGGCAAAAGGCAAATCCTGCAAACTTCCTTTTAATGCACGCGATGGGTCCGAATGTGGCAGGCGTTATTGGCTCGGCAGTTGCTGCAGGCTTCTTGTTGGCCGTATTCGGTTAATTCGAAATCATTCAAAACCATACAAAACAGAGTTTTCTGGTTTGTATGGTTTTTTTTACAAAAATTTGCCGTTTTTTGCACGGATAAATGCCTAAAAAACGGAATTTGTGTAGATTTTAAAAAATAATTACAAAAAAGCTTGCAAAAAAATGGAAAATATTGTAAAATAAGAAATGGAAAATATTACCATTTAGGAGGTAGAACATGGAGGACACAATTAAAGTCGTACTTACAGATGATGACGTTCAGCTGACAGAGGAACTGAAAGCTACTTTAGAAAAAACGCCCGGTTTTTCTGTCGTAGGCGTTGCGCATGACGGGGAGGAGGGTGTACGTATGGTGCGCCGTATGCACCCTGATTTGGTGATTTTGGATATTGTCATGCCGAAGATGGACGGCATCAGTGCACTTGCCGAGATAAAAAGAATGCCGCCCGCACAACGTCCGCGTACGGTAATGCTTTCGGCAGCAATGCAGGACACTACAATGCGTATGTGTATGGACGGTGGCGCAGATTTTTGTATGATGAAGCCGTTTGAGGCGCGCGTCTTAATTGAGCGCATTCGTGCATTATGCTATCCGATTAAAGCAGTTGGCTTGCCTGCTACGCCACCGACTACGGATGGTGCGGCCAAAAAACACATGATCGAAAGGACGGTGACAGATACCATTCATTCTGTAGGCATCCCTGCAAACATTAAAGGGTACCAATATCTACGCGATGCTATCATTCTTTCCATTGATGATGCGGAGCTTATAAACGCAGTCACAAAACAGCTCTACCCCAAGGTCGCGGGTCGGCACAATACCTCTCCTTCGCGCGTGGAACGTGCAATTCGTCATGCCATTGAGGTTGCCTGTATGCGCGGAAACGACGAGGTTTTATATCGTCTTTTTGGCTACACGGTAAACAGTATCAAAGGAAAGCCAACAAACTCCGAATTTATTGCCCTGATTGCGGATAAGTTGCGGCTCGATTTACAAGTAGGATGAAATCCAGGAAAAAAGATGATACAAGGCGGCGGAAATGAGGTACGCCAGGGAAAACTGATAGAGAAGAGTCCATGCAGTCATACGGCGGCTACCCATTTCCTGTCGTATGGCTGCCATGGTTGCAACGCAAGGCGTATATAGTAAAACAAAGACCATAAAGGCATACGCGGCAGCAGGCGAGGAAAAAGAGATGCCTGCTACGGAAAGGGTGCTGACAATTGCTTCCTTTGCGAGCAACCCACATAAAAGAGCGGCGGCGGCCGTTGCATCGCCAAAGCCAAGCGGCGCAAAAATCGGGGCAATGAACGTGCCGATTTGACGGAGCATACCGCCATTTTCTGACGGAGCAAGGGAAAAGTCAAAATCCGAGAGGAGACGAATGATGATGCCTGCTACAAGAAGGACCAGTGCGGTGCGGTGAGTAAAGGTACGCATTTTCTCGCGGAGAACACCGCCTACGGCGGCGAACGAGGGGATGCGGTACGGCGGCAATTCCGTCAAAAAGTTTTGAGAAGGCTTTTTCAGCGTGAAAAGACGGGCAGAAATTGCAGCGGCCAAAATGCCGATCAGGTATAATGAAAAAATGACAATAGCGGTATATTCTTTAAAATAAAGACTGCACAGCATAAGATATACGGGCATACGTGCGCTGCAAGAAATAAAGGGAACCACGGCCACTGCCGTGCGCCTTGCATGCGGCGAGGGCAGAGAACGCGTAGAGAGAACGGCGGGCACACTGCATCCGAAACCCAGTACCATTGGTATAAAACAGTTACCGCAAAGACCGAGGCTGGCAAATATACGATCTGTTAAAAAGACGCCGCGTGCCATATACCCGCAGTCCTCCAAAAGCGTCAACAGAAAAAATAAAATCATGATTTGCGGAAAAAATGCCGCCACACTACCGATGGCGGGGCAGATACCGCGAATAATAAGTGAAACCAAAAACGGCGGCACGGCAAAAGAGGTGAGAAGCGCATGTAAAAGCGATGTGCAAGGACCGTTTATCAATGCGGAAAATGCTGTGCCGAGCATACCGCCCGGCATATAGAAGGTAAGGACAAATACAAAAAACAACACACAGAGAAAAATCGGGAGGCCCCAGATTGGATGAAGAAGAATGGAATCCAGTGAAAACCCATGCAGGGTACGCCAAATGTTTCTGCCTTTAGAAGAGGGCGAAGCAGAACGAGCACCGATATGCATGGAAAGAGTATGCGCATAGGTGACACTGTTTGAGACCGTGGCGGGTGGGGGCGACACGGGAATATCTCGGGAAAGCGCAGCAAAAAGCGCGTCGAGCCCATCCTTTTTCGCGGCGGAAATCTGGATCACAGGATAGGAAAAAGCGTTTTCCAAAAGCTTTGTGTCTACAAAAATACCGCGTTTTTGCGCCGCATCATGCATGTTCAAAACAAGCAGCATCGGGATATGTAAGGCAGCAAGCTGAATAGAAAGAATTAAATGTCTTTCGAGATTTGTTTCATCTAAAACATTTATAATTAAATCCGGCGGCGTTTCCTTTAAATAATGCCACGTTTCTGCATCGTCGGCAGCATGCGGGGACAGGGAATAGATACCGGGCAAGTCCACAATCGAAATTCGACCTGTATCGGTTGCAAAGGAACTTTCTTTTTTTTCTACCGTAACGCCGGCACGGTTTGAGACGCGCCGCCGTTCCCCTGTCAGTACATTAAACAGTGTGGTTTTGCCGCAGTTGGGGTTCCCAACAAGGGCGACAGTACGATGTTGCATAAAAAAGCTCCTTTCAAAAATCATGGTAAAAAGTTAAAATCCATACCACAGTATAGTCGGACAAGCAAAAAAAAATACCGATAAAAACAAAAAAGTACTTGACACCTTTTTAAAAAGGGTGTATACTAACAATGTTGCTAAAAAGCAACAGGAGGAGATGTGAAATGGAAAAGTGTTGCGCAATTTGTGCAAACGCAAAAGCCGAAATCCCGGTTTCTGAGGGCATACTTTGTCAGGACTGTTTTATTTCGCTTGCAACGGACGCAATGGAATTTGCCAGACAAAATACAAAGCGAGGGACGGCATATCATGCAATTTATGCACAGATATGTCAAAATCCAGCGCCTTATATGAAATTGCTTTTGCAGGATAAAATGCAATATATTATAAAAAAAGGAGAGAAGCTATGACAGAAAAAAAGAAGGAATTTTGGGAAGAACACAAGAAGAAATCGGGAGATATGCGGCAATCAAAAAACGGGAGCTACATAAAGCGTGCCGAACAGCTTTTGTATGCGCAGCAAGGGCTTTGCATTCGCATTGAGGCACTGGAGGAGGAACTTTCTTATTTGCGCGCTTTGCGGGACCATTCTGTAAGAAAACGAACGACGACGGCACATGTACATACAGAGGCAGAGGTGGCAACACTCAGGCGTGAAAAAACAAAGCCACAGTATGGCGGAGAAAAACAAGGTACACTTTTGTTTTTTACGCCTACGGATGCAGGGCAGATAGAGGAGCGGGTGTATGATATCCAATGCGAGCTTGCCTTTAACCGTCTGACGTTAAGGCGGATTGAAAACGCGGTAGAGATGCTTCAAAATGACCCGTATTATGATATTTTATATTTGAAATATGTGATAGGTATGCCGGAAGAGGAGATAGCCTATCAAATTCATTGTGATACATCCACGGTGCGACGGAATAAGCATAGATTACTGGAACGGCTGGCGGTTATTTTATATGGTGCATCCGCACTTTCGGCGGCAGTATAAAAATAATTTCCAAATTTTGTAAATTTGCTTGCAATTAAAACTAAAATGTGGTATAATTGGAAAAAGATGGAAGAAATTCCGAAAGTATGCATACAAAATCAAAATTACCCATATTTTAGAAAAGGAGAGAGCTACAAATTGGAAGGAGAAAAGATAATGGAGACAAACACAGCTATGATTTCAGGTATCATCGAGGATGAGGCAGTATTCAGCCATGCAGTATACGGAGAGGGATTTTATATTTTTCATGTTTCCGTGCCGCGCCTTAGTGAGACAAGTGATAGTATTCCGGTAACGATATCCGAACGGCTTTGCGAGCCGTCCACATTACATCCGGGGGATACCATTGTAGTCAGCGGACAATTTCGTTCCTATAATAACTATACGGAAAATGGGAATCGGCTTATGCTTACTCTGTTTGCACGTGACATTCGCTTCCCGGAGGAGGTCAGTGGTACGCCGAATGAAATTACGCTAATCGGCTATCTTTGCAAGCCGCCCGTATATCGCCACACACCGTTTGGTCGCGAAATTTCCGACATGCTTTTGGCGGTCAACCGTTCCTATAATAAATCAGACTATATCCCCTGCATTGCATGGGGGCGCAATGCACGCTTTACGCGAAATTTAGAGGTGGGAGATAAGGTGCAAATCAGCGGACGGATTCAGTCACGCGAATATCGCAAGAAGATAGCGGAGGACGCATTTGTATCCAAAACTGCCTATGAAATATCTATTATAAAAATAGAAACGTTAGGCGCATAAAAGAGAATTTTTGGAAAATACTTGACTTTTCTGGGAAAAAAGATATAATATAAGTAGAAAGAATAAGGAGGAATTACAAATGAAAGCATTTGATGTAAGACTCGCGTCAATTGGGGACGTAAAGGAATTCGTAAATATTGTGAATAAATATGACTTTGAAATCGACTTGATTTCCGGTCGCTATATTGTGGATGCAAAATCAATTATGGGCATTTTCAGCTTAGATCTTGCAAAACCGATTCATGTAGAAGTGCACACAGATGCACCTGAGGCAATTTGTGAAGAATTAAAGCCTTATATGGTATAAATAAAAGGAACGAGATAGCCCCGAAAACTGGATGTTTTCGGGGCTATATTATGCCTTGAATACGGCGGCACTTTGTACAGCACAAAGATTTGGCGAAGGTGTCTCCTCTTTTATAGCGGCTACGGAAGGAAAAAGTTCTTTCAAAAGCGCGCTGACAGAGGAAATGGAAACGGTGCAAAGCGGCGTATTCGGCACATCATTTTCCGCGGGTAAAAGCACGGTTTTTATGCCTGCGGCGTGTGCCGCCAGGAGTTTTTGCGGGATGCCGCCGACAGGCAGAACCGAGCCTTTGGGCGTCAGTTCGCCCGTCAATGCAACGGTATCGGGGATGGCATAGCCTGTGATGGCAGAATAAAGCGCTGCAAAAATGGCAATGCCGGCAGAAGGACCATCCGTAATAGCGCCGCCGGGAAAGTTTACATGCAGCCGCCAATCCAGGGGGCGAAAATCGCAAACGGTCTCCAAAACACGCACGGCATTGATTACGGATGCCTTTGTAGAGCCGGTACGCATAAGTTGTCTTGCACCGGCAGAAACACTTTCCTCTTCGACAATACCCGTCAGAGTCAGGCTGCCGCCGCCTTTTTCATAGGTGGCTACGGCTTCAATATCGGCTAAAAATCCGCCTGCGAGCCCCGCAACGGCAAGCCCGTGCACCACGCCCACACGCGTCTGCCCGAGACAACGGACCTCCCGATGCGGGGCGTATCGACCTGCCTCGGCAACCCACAAAACATCCCCGGGGGTAATCTGTGCACGGCCTTCGCATTGCGCAACACTGCCTGCCGTTTGCAGAATATTTACGATATCACGCCCGTTGGAGGCATACTGCACTGCAGCTTCCAAAGCGGTATCTGTTGCGGAAAAACCGCTTTTTTTTACAGCGCCGCGCGCAATTTCCAGTAAATCTGTATTCGAAAGTGCCGTGAAAAAAATTTCGGCACAGCGAGAGCGCAAGGCGGCAGGCAATTCCTCGGGAGAACGGGTGGTCGCACCGACAAGGCGGAAGTCCGCAGGCATACCATTTTGAAAAATATCATGGATATGACGCGGGATTTCTTTGTTATCGCGACTGTAATATGCACTTTCGGGCAGGACACGCCTGTCCTCCAGCACCTTCAGGAGCTTGTTGAGTTGCGTGGACGGTAACTCGCCGATTTCATCCAAAAATAAAATGCCTCCGTGCGCGTGTGTGACGGCACCAAACTTCGGTTGCGGGATACCGCCGGGGCCATAGGCACCCGCACCTTGATAGATGGGGTCATGCACCGAGCCAATCAGCGGGTCAGCAATCCCGCGCTCGTCATATCGAAGGGTGGCGGCATCAAGTTCCACAAAGGGAGAGGACTTGGTAAAGGGAGATTGCGGCAGATGCGCCGCCTCCGAGAGGGCGGCACGTGCCGCCGCGGTTTTTCCAACGCCCGGCGGACCATAGATTAAAACGTGCTGCGGATTTGTGCCGCAAAGTGCGGCGCGAAGCGCCTTTAGCCCTTCGGATTGACCGTGGATTTCCGAAAAAGACGCAGGGCGTGTTTTTTCGGATAGAGGCGTTGTCAACTTTATACCGCGCATACGGTGCAGCTTTTCCAGCTCGCGCAAAGATTCCTTTCGGAGCGCATTTTTATTGTCACGCTGCGAGCGCAGCATATAAAAAAAATAAATGCCCACCATAAAGGAAATTAAGGATTCTGCAATTAAAAGCAATGTATGAAACAACAAATTCAGTCCCTTCCTTTTTTCGTAGTATCTGCGTCTTTATGTATTTTATGCCGCATATACATAGAAAAAAGGAGGCGGTATAAAATGGATTTTTCTGAAATTTTACGATATTTTCCGACAGAGGTCGGTAATTTTTACCGAAAAACAGAGGAGGCAGCGGAGCGGGTGCGGGAAATTCGGATTCGCGTCGGCTGCCCGCCTGTAATTGTATCGGACACGCTCCATGTGGGGGATGAACCGCTCGGCGCTGATGCAGTACGCCGCACTGCGGAACGGCTTTGTCAAAATTCCATCTATGCACGGCAGGGAGATTTAAGGCAAGGTTTTGTCACGATTGCGGGCGGACATCGCGCGGGGATATGCGGGCGGACGGTGGTGGAGGACGGAAAAGTACATCATTTGGCGGATATTTCTTCGGTAAACCTTCGCGTTGCACATCAAATTCTGGGTGCAGCAGATCGGGTGATGCCCTCTATCGTGCAAGGCACGGACATCTTAAATACACTGGTAATTTCACCGCCTGCTGCGGGAAAAACAACGCTTTTGCGGGACATTGCAAGGCAACTTGGCGGCGGCACCTATCGTTTCCGCGTCGGGCTTTTGGACGAACGCGGGGAAATCGCGGCGATGTATCGGGGGGAGGCGCAAAACGATGTCGGATTTTTGACGGACGTGTATGATGGATGCCCTAAGGCGGAGGGAATGCGTATGCTTTTGCGTGGCATGTCTCCGCAAGTTCTGATTACGGACGAAATCGGTACGCGTGCGGATGGAGAGGCTATAACGGAGGCGGTATACAGCGGGGTGAGTGTAATCTGCTCGTTACACGGCATCGGGAAGGAGGACGCACTTTCAAAAGAAGGCATCGGTACGCTTTTGAGAAACGGAATTTTCCGCCGCGTGATTGTCTTGCGGCCCGTAGGAATAATTGCGTCTATGACTTGACTTTTCAGGATGCGAATGGTATAATACATGTTGATTACGTAGGATGAAAGGGGTTTTATAAGGTGAAAGCAGTCATCACGGTTTTGGGGAGTGACCGCGTCGGTATTATTGCTGAGGTCACGGCAAGTTTAGCAAAAAATCATGTCAATATATTAGACATCAGCCAAACAATTATGCAGGGGATTTTTACCATGCTGATGCTGGCAGATCTTTCTGAAAGCGGAAAGACGGTGGCGGAGCTTGAGGCGGAAATGGAAGAATTGGCGGCACGCGTCGGCGTTACAATCACTGTGCAGCATGAAGAAATTTTTCATTCCATGCACAGAATTTAGGAGGCGTTGTCTTGATTAATACATCAGAAATACTGGAAACAATTCAGATGATAAGGCAAGAGCATCTGGATGTCCGTACAATTACAATGGGTATCTCGCTTTTGGATTGCATCCGAAGTGACGGGAAAGCGTCCGCGGCGGCGGTCTATGATAAAATTATGCGTCTTGCGGGCAATCTTGTCAAAACGGGCGAGGATATAGAGCGTGAATACGGGATTCCGATTATCAATAAACGCGTGTCGGTAACGCCGATTTCCATTGTGGGCGAGGCGTCGGGCGCGTATATGGAGCTTGCACGTGCAATGGACAAAGCGGCGCACGAAACAGGGATAAACTTTATCGGTGGTTATTCCGCTTTGGTGCAAAAAGGGTTTACAACGGGTGAACGCAAGTTTTTGGAAACCATTCCCCAAGTTCTTTCGGAGACGGAACGCGTTTGTGCAAGCGTAAACATTGCCTCGACAAAGGCGGGCATGAATATGGATGCGGTCGCCATGATGGGGCGCATCATAAAAGAAACTGCCGCAAAAACGGCAGATAAAGCAGGATTCGGCTGTGCAAAGCTTGTTGTGTTTGCCAATGCAGTGGAAGATAATCCCTTTATGGCGGGGGCATTTCACGGGGTAGGTGAGCATGAAAGCGTTATTAACGTCGGCGTCAGCGGCCCCGGTGTTGTCAAATGCGCACTGGAAAAGGTCAAAGGTGCGGATTTTGGCACGGTAGCGGAAACGATTAAAAAGACGGCGTTTAAAATCACAAGAATGGGGCAGCTTGTAGCAACAGAGGCATCACGTCGCCTTGGCGTTCCATTTGGTATTGTCGATTTATCTCTGGCACCAACACCTGCTGTGGGTGACAGTGTTGCATATATTTTAGAGGAAATGGGGCTTGAAAAGTGCGGCGCACCGGGTACAACGGCGGCATTGGCACTTCTGAATGACGCGGTGAAAAAGGGCGGCGTTATGGCGTCCTCTTTTGTAGGAGGTTTAAGCGGTGCGTTTATTCCTGTCAGTGAAGATGCAGGCATGATTGCGGCAGTGGAATGTGGCGCACTTTCCTTAGAAAAGCTTGAGGCGATGACGTGTGTCTGCTCCGTCGGCATCGACATGGTGGTCGTCCCCGGAGATACAAGCGCGGAGACGATTTCAGGCATTTTGGCAGACGAGGCAGCCATTGGCATGGTCAACTGCAAGACTACGGCACTTCGTATTATCCCTGCACCGGGCAAAAAAGTGGGTGACGCGGTTGATTTCGGCGGTCTTTTGGGATATGGTCCCGTAATGCCCGTCAATCCCTATCGCTGCGATACGTTTGTCAGCCGCGGCGGCAGAATTCCTGCCCCCATGCACAGCCTGAAAAACTAAAAACCGGAGAAAAAGGAGAAAAGAATATGCAAAGGCTTATAGGGCTATGCCTTGCAGGTGCGTTGCTTTTTACCGCGGCTGCCTGTAAAAAAGAACAACCTGCCGATGCGCCGACAAAGAACATAACGGCAGACGATGTCCATGCATTTTTAAAGGGTGAAAATGAGGCTTTGATTGATGCCTTACAGGAAAATGCGGAATAAGCCGAAAAAAGTGGCGGCAGTACACGATATTGCGGGGTTTGGGCGCAGCTCCCTTACTGTGGTTATGCCGACCTTAAGCGTAATGGGCCATCAGGCGTGCCCAGCGCCGACGGCAGTTTTGTCTTCTATTACAGGGTTTTATACAGGGTATGCCATGCAGGACATGACTGCGTTTTTATCGGATTGTTTTGCACATTGGGAAAGAGAAAACTGCGTTTTTGACTGTGTATACACAGGCTTTATCGGTTCTGCGCACGGCGTCGAAATTACAAAAGACTTTATTACGCGGGCAAACGCGCCGCTTGTGGTAGTGGACCCCGTATTTGCAGATGACGGGCAATGGTACGACTGCTTTGATGAAAGTATGATCAATGCCATGCGTTCTTTAATAGAAACTGCGGATGTTATAACACCGAATTTGACGGAGGCTTGTTTCTTGACGGATTTGCCGATGGCGGGGAATATGGAAACGGCAAAAAAGGCGGCTGAAAAGCTTGGGGAAATGACGCAGGGAAGCGTTGTAATTACAGGTGTTCCCAACATAGATACGGTGGCTGTCTTGGTGTACGATAAAAAGAATGACGAGATGTATAAAATTCAAAACCCGTATGTACATGTGCGCTATCCGGGGACAGGGGATTTGTACACTTCGGTTCTGTGCGGCGGTATGCTTTCGGGCGAATCTCTTTCTAAAGCGGCGGCAGGGGCGGCGGATTATGTGTTTGCTGCCATTCGGACGGCGCAAGAGGTTGGCGTGCCAAAGCGGGAAGGCGTGCCGATGGAGCTTTTAGTTAATCGGCTTTTAAACAGGCAGTATTTACCGATTGAAAGGCTGTAAAATCTGAATAAAACCTATAACAGAACACGGACGTGGCTAAAGCATGCCGCCGTCTGTGTTCTCTTTTTATTCTGATTTTTGCGGATAAATATGGTTTTTTTGCAAAATATAGAGGATATAAAGAAAAACGGAAATAAAAGACGTTGCTTTCTCATACAAATTTAAAGGAATGCGTAAAAGAAAGGGAGTATACAGATGGCAAGGTTTAAAATCGGAATAATCGGATGCGGCGGCATTGCAATCGGCAAGCATATGGAATCACTTGCAAGGCAGGAAAATGCAGAAATGGTGGCGTTTTGTGATGTTGTTCCGGAAAAGGCGGCCGCCGCCGCACAAAGGTTTGGCACCTCTTGTGCAAAAACCTACACGGATTACGAAGCCCTTTTGGAGGACAAGGCAATTGATATTGTGCATATCTGCACGCCCAATCGTTCCCATGCGGAAATTACAATCGACGCACTTTATAAGGGCAAGCATGTCATGTGCGAAAAGCCGATGGCAAAGACGGCGGCAGAGGCAAAAAAGATGCTCGAGGCGGCAAGAAAAACAGGTAAAAAGCTATCCGTTGGGTATCAAAATCGCTTCACGGAAGAAGCCTTGACAATGAAACGCGCGGCAGATAGCGGTGAGTTCGGTGAAATTTATTTTGGAAAGGCGCATGCGATCCGCCGCCGTGCCGTGCCAACCTGGGGCGTATTTTTAAACGAATATGAGCAAGGCGGCGGCCCGCTTATCGACATTGGCACGCACGCTTTGGATTTGACGCTTTGGATGATGAATAATTATAAGCCGCATATGGTCGTCGGCAGCACATTTGCAAAGCTTCGGAATCAGACAGAGACGGGGAATGCATGGGGAGACTGGGACGTAGATGCGTATACAGTTGAGGATGCCGCGTTTGGATTTATCCGAATGGAAAATGGTGCAACCATTATCTTAGAATCAAGCTGGGCTTTGAATATCGCGGACCCCTGCGAAGCAAAAACGACAATATGCGGGACAAAGGGCGGCGCGGATATGCTGGATGGACTTCGCTTTAACCGCGCGATGTACGGGCACCTTGCCATGACAAAGGTTGACACAAAGTCAGGCGGGGCGGCATTTTACGAAGGCAAGTCGGAAAATGCTTCGGATAAGTCCATGCGCCTATGGCTTAAATGCATAGAAGAGGATACAGAACCCGTAGTAAAGCCCGAGGAAGCGCTTGTGGTCAGTCAGATTCTGGAGGGCATTTATACGTCTGCAAAGACAGGCGAGCCCGTATATTTTAATAAGTAGGAGGATAAACCATGAAACTTGGCGTGTTGACGGCGGCATTATATCATAAAAGCCTTGCGGAGGCACTATCCTTTTTGCATGCACATGGGGTAGAGACGGTTGAAATCGGTGCGGGTGGTTTCCCGGGGAAAACGCACCTTGACCCCGATGCGCTTTTGGAAAATCCTAAAAAAATAGAATCAGTCAAGGCACTTTTAAAAGAGAATGAACTTTCCATCAGCGCAATCTCCGCACACGGAAACGCTTTGCATCCGCAAAAAGCGATTGCAGAATCCTTTCATCGTGACTTTGAAAATGCGGTACTGCTTGCGGAAAAGCTGGGCGTGGATACGGTTGTAACTTTTTCGGGATGCCCGGGTGATAGCGAAAATTCCCAATATCCGAACTGGGTTACCTGCGCATGGCCCGAGGATTTTCAAAAGATTTTGGACTATCAATGGAATGATAAACTGATACCGTATTGGAAAAAGGAAGCGGAATTTGCCGCTGCACACGGCGTTACAAAAATTGCGTTTGAGATGCACCCCGGTTTTTGCGTATATAATCCCGAAACGCTTCTTAGGCTGCGTGCGGCGGTGGGGGATAGGGTCGGCGCAAATTTTGACCCGAGTCATATGGTTTGGCAGGGTATAGACCCGACGGAGGCGATTCGCCTTTTGGGCAGTGCAATATATCATTTCCATGCAAAGGATACCTATATAGACGAAAAAAATACCGCGGAAAACGGAGTGCTGGACACAAAACATTACGGCGATATCAAAAAACGCGCATGGACATTTCGCACTGTTGGCTACGGCAACGATACAAAATACTGGAAGAAAATGATAAGCATGTTGCGCATTGTCGGCTACGACGGCGCTATCAGTATTGAACATGAGGATCCTTTGATGCACGCGGAGGAAGGCCTTTTAAAAGCAGTTGATTTTCTGAAACGCATTTTAATCCGCGAGGCAGAAGGTGAAATGTTTTGGGCGTAAAAAAGATTTGACAAGACCTCCCGACTGTGATACAATACGCAGTCGGGAGTTGTTTTTATGATTCAGTTTCTAAAGAAAAATATTGTACTTGCGATTGCGTGTTCGGCGGCACTTGTCACAACATTCTTTGTACCGCCTGACAAAGCGTATCTTTCGTATTTTGATGCACGCACATTAACTTGCCTCTTTTGTACGTTGGCAGTCATTTGCGCGCTGAAAAATATTCATTTTTTTCAGATTGTTGCACGGAAAATCATTCTTTTTTTTAAAAATTTGCGCGCTACTATATTAGCCCTTATTTACGTCACCTTTATCGGCTCGATGCTGATTGCAAACGATATGGCACTGCTTACATTTTTGCCGCTTGGTTATCTTGTGTTAAACAGCACGGGGCGGACTGATAAGCTGGCGTTTACATTTGTTATGCAGACCATTGCCGCTAATTTGGGCGGGATGCTCACGCCGTTTGGCAATCCGCAAAACCTTTATATGTACAGCTACTTTCAAATTCCGACGGGGGAATTTATAAAAATTATGTTGCCCCCGTTTCTGCTATCCATATTTCTTATCACAATGTGTACGATTGTTTTTGTAAAAAAAGAGCCGCTTTCTTTGGAAAATGAAACCATTCATCATTTGCATCGCATTTTGACGGCAATATACCTTGCCTTGTTTGCGTTTTCAATTGCCATTGTATTTCGCGCCGTATCTTGCCTTACAGGCATTGTGGTGATTGTAGTTGCGCTTTTCATTTTGGATAGAAATGCGCTTTTAAAGGTAGACTATCCATTACTGCTTACTTTTTGCGCCTTTTTTGTTTTTGCAGGCAATATGGCACGGATACCCGCCGTGCATACGTTTTTAAGCGGCATGATGGAGAAAAATGCGCTGCTTTGCGGCGTGGCATCGTGCCAGGTCATCAGTAACGTGCCGAGCGCGGTCCTGCTTTCAAAATTCACAGACCATTATCCTGCGCTTTTGGTGGCAGTGAATATCGGCGGCACGGGTACGCTGATCGCGTCACTTGCAAGCCTCATTACATTCAAAGAGTATACAAAGCGAATGAAGGGGCAGGCGTGGCACTATATAAAAATGTATTCATTGTTTAATTTCGGGATACTGCTGCTATTGTTTGTTTTTGCCACATGGCTTGACATATAGGTTAAAATTTGCTATAATACGCATTGTACAAGGAGGAGAATTAAAATGAGTGAAAATTGTAATCATGACTGCGAGAATTGCGGCGGAAGCTGTTCTACCCCTGAAAGCTTTTTGAAGGCACCGCATGCGATGTCGAGCATTAAAAAGGTTATCGGCGTTGTCAGCGGTAAAGGTGGCGTGGGTAAGTCACTTGTAACGGCGCTTTTGGCAACGCAAAGCCAAAGAAGCGGCTATAAAACCGCAATTTTGGATGCGGATATTACAGGCCCTTCCGTACCGAAAATGTTCGGGATTGGGGAAGAACGCCCCAAATGCAACGAAACAGGGCTTTACCCTGTACGCTCTAAAACAGGTATTGATATCATGTCTTTAAATCTGCTTTTGGAGAATCAGACAGACCCTGTGGTGTGGCGCGGCCCTGTTATCGGCGGCACTGTAACACAGTTTTGGACGGATGTTATTTGGGAAAATGAAGATTTTATGTTTATTGATATGCCGCCCGGAACGGGCGATGTACCGCTGACGGTATTTCAGTCTATTCCTGTAGACGGCATCGTGATTGTCACCTCACCGCAGGAGCTGGTTTCTATGATTGTGGAAAAGGCTGTGAAGATGGCAGAAATGATGAACATTCCTGTTTTGGGACTTGTGGAAAATATGAGCTATGTAAAATGCCCGGATTGCGACAAAAAGATTTATGTATACGGAGAAAGCCATATTGACGAGATTGCAAAAGGACATGGATTGCCTGTCATCGGCAAAATTCCCATGGAACCCGGTATCGCCGCTGCTTGTGATGCGGGTGCGGTGGAAACACTTTCGGGCGAATGGCTTTATGGGGCAAAGGAAATTTTAGAGAATTTACAGAAGTAAGAAAAGAGCGTTCCCGTGAAAACGGGAACGCTCTTTTAAGGTTTCAAACTATTTTCTGGCTACGCCGGTCTTTCTAGCTGCCTCTGCAACGGCGGCGGCAACGGTTTTGCCAACACGTTTATCAAATGCAGCAGGCAGAATGTATTCTGCCGTCAATTCCTCGTCGGAAACGAGGGAAGCAATTGCATAGGATGCTGCCATCTGCATTTCATCATTGATATCCGAGGCACGAACATCCAAAGCACCACGGAAGATGCCGGGGAATGCTAAAACGTTGTTAATCTGATTCGGGAAGTCACTTCTGCCCGTGCCGACAACAGCGGCACCTGCGGCGAGTGCTTTGTCAGGCATAATTTCGGGTACGGGATTTGCCATTGCCATAACAATCGGGTCTTTTGCCATGGAGGCTACCATTTCTTCCGTTACGAGACCCGGCGCAGAAACGCCGACAAAAACATCCGCACCGCGGAGTGCGTCCGCGAGTGAGCCTGTCTTTTTACTGCGATTTGTGCGTGTTGCAATTTCAGCGGCGGCAGGGTTCAATTTCGGGTCACCCTCGCAGACAATGCCGCGGCTGTTACAGAGCGTAACGTGTTGCATGCCCATGCGCATTAAGTGCTCCGCAATGGAAATGCCGGCGGCACCGGCGCCGCTGATGACACATTCTACATCACGAATATCCTTTTTCACCAAACGAAGTGCGTTAAGAAGTGCTGCACCGGTTACGATGGCAGTGCCATGCTGGTCGTCATGAAACACAGGAATATCGCAGATTTCTTTCAAACGGCGTTCCACTTCAAAGCAGGCGGGCGCCGCGATATCCTCTAAATTGATACCGCCGAAGCTCGGTGCAATATTTGCAATCGTTTGTATAAGCTCCTCGGTCGAATTTGCGCGAACGCAAAGCGGGAAAGCGTCTACATCCCCGAATTCCTTAAAGAGTACACATTTGCCTTCCATAACCGGCATGCCGGCTTCGGGGCCAATGTTGCCGAGGCCTAAAACGGCAGTGCCGTCCGTAATAACGCCGACTAGGTTCCACCGTCTTGTCAGCGCAAAAGATTCTTCTTGATTTTCTTGAATAGCAAGGCAAGGTTCTGCAACACCGGGGGTATAGGCAACGGCCAATTCCTCCGCAGTGCCCGCCTTAGCGCGTGCTACAACTTCAATTTTGCCTTGCCAGTCATAATGAGCCTGCATGGCTTTCGTGTTCTTGTCCATTTTTTTCCCTTCCTTTTTTCGTAATGCGCGTATATTTGATCCGTTTCGAGAGTAATGCCTACGAACGGTAATCAGCATTTATTTTTACATAATCGTATGTTAAATCACAGCCCCAGGCCGTTGCGGTGGCGTTTCCGCTTTTTATGTCAATATACATAGAAACACGCGGCGCCGAGAGGACCTTTGTTGCTTCCTCTTCATCATATTCTGCAGCCATTCCGCCGCGGACAACCTGTACGGAGCCGTTGCTGCTGCGGAAGGTAATATCCGTCAGAGAAGGGTCGAATTCCACACCTGCATAGCCTAGCGCGCACATAACGCGGCCCCAGTTGGCATCACTGCCGTACATGGCGGATTTTACAAGGCTTGAACAGGCGACGGATTTTGCCAATGTAACAGCATCTGCCTTTTGCGCCGCATTCTGCACAACAACCTCCAAAAGCTTTGTTGCCCCTTCTCCATCCTCGGCAATTCGTTTTGCAAGGAAAGAGGTTACATGCCTGAGTGCAGCACAGAATTTTGTGTAATCTGCATTTTCCTCCGTAATGCGGGGGTTGCCCGCCATGCCGTTGGCAAGAAGAAAAACGGTATCATTTGTCGAAGTATCTCCATCTACGGAAACCATGTTAAAGGTATCCTCTATATCACTCGAAAGGGCGCGTTGGAGCATTTCTTTGGAAATCGAAACGTCCGTTGTAATAAAGCCGAGCATGGTGCCCATGTTCGGATGAATCATGCCGCTGCCCTTGCACATACCGCCAATCGTTACTTTTGTATCGCCAAGCGTAAAGGTGACGGCAATTTCTTTTTTCTCCGTATCCGTCGTCATAATCGCGGTAGCAGCCAAGGTGCCTGCAGATTCTTCAGCCGATAAGGATTTTGAAAGCATATCAATACCTGCCGTAATCTTTTCCATCGGGAGTTGTTTTCCGATGACACCGGTGGAGGCAACGAGTACCATTTCCTGGCGAAGCCCAAAACATTCTGCGGTTTTTTTCGCCATTTCAATAGCGTTTTTATAGCCTTCGTCACCCGTGCAGGCGTTGGCAACGCCGCTGTTTACGATAATGGCCTGTGCCGTTTCGTATTGACCGGTGAGAAAGGAGGACCATGTCACGGGTGCCGCCTTTACAAGATTTTTTGTATAGACACCTGCGCTGACGGCGGGTACATCACTCACTAAAAGTGCCATATCGGGTTTTTGATTTCCCGCTTTGATACCGGCATTTACACCGCCTGCACGCCATCCGCGCGGCGCAGTAATTCCGCCACTTATTTGCAGTAGCATATCGAAATACCTCCCTTTTTATCATGCGTTCGATTTTTTTCCAAAAATCGTATAAAATTATATCACATTCGGGTAAAATATGCAAGTACTTTATTTAGAAAGTGGGGTAACATTTTGGCAAATCAATTGCAAAATGAAAAAAGCCCGTATCTTTTGCAACATGCGCAGGGACCGATTGATTGGTATCCGTGGGGTGTGGAGGCATTTGAACGTGCGGAAACGGAGGATAAACCCATACTTTTAAGCATTGGTTACAGTGCGTGCTACTGGTGCCATACAATGGCGACAGAAAGCTTTTCGGATTTAGAAACGGCAAAACTTATAAACCGAAGCTTTATTCCGATAAAAGTTGACCGTGAGGAACGTCCGGATGTGGATGCGACATATATGAATGTGTGCCATGCGATGACGGGGAGTGGCGGATGGCCGCTGAACCTTTTGCTGACACCTTCCAAAAAGCCCTTTTTTGCAGGGACATATTATCCGAAGGAGGACACGGGCGACCATGTCGGCTTCAAAACAATTTTGAAAAATGCCGCGGACGCGTGGGCATCGCGGCGGCAGGAGGTGGTGGACACCGCAGGAAAAATAACGGATGCCCTGAATCGGGAACAGGCGGGGCTTTACAAGGAAGGCGTCAACACAGATATTGCAGAGCATGCGGTAACCCTTTTGGAAAAGGCGTTTGATAAGGAAAACGGTGGGTTCGGCGAGGCACCGAAATTTCCGATGACGGGGGTACTCCTTTTTTTGCTGGAATACGGACGGAAAAACAGAGATGCCAAAGCACGCGCAATGGCAGAGAAAACATTACAAAAAATGCACGACGGCGGGCTTTGTGACCTTCTCGGCGGTGGTTTTTTTCGCTATGCAACGGATGCGGCATGGCATCGGCCGCATTACGAAAAAATGCTGTATGATAACGCGCTTTTGGCAATCGCTTATACAGAGGCGGGTGGTAGCTTTCTGCCATACGCAGAGGAAACGCTTATCTTTTTGCAGCATACAATGCAAAGCCCTGACGGCGGATTTTACAGCGCTGTCAGTGCGACAACTTCGGAGGGTGAGGGCGCATATTATTTGTGGGATGCAAGCGAGGTGCGTGAAATTCTGGGAAAAGAGAGCCGCGCATTTTGCCATGCTTTTCATATTTCGGAAAAGTCGTTGCCGTATGTGGAACGCACAGATACAGCGCCATTTGCAAATGCCATGGCAGCGCTTTCGGAAGCAAGAAGGCACAGAGTTGCGCCAGAAATAGACCGAAAGATTCTGACAGGACAAAACGCACTTACTGCGGTGGCGTTTGCAGTTTTCGGACAGGCAACCCAAAAGCCGTCTTACGTTGAAACGGCGAAGGGTATTTTACGCTTTTTAAATACGGAGCTTCGGAATAATCAAAGTCGGCTTTTGGGCCGCTATTTTGCAGGGAAAGCAGGCGTTAATGCTTTTTCGGAGGATTACGCGTATTTAATGTGGGCACAGCTTGCACTGTATGACGCGACGGGTGAGGACACTTTCTTACAAAGCGCGCGAGAAACGTGGGCAGACGTGGTACGCCTTTTTTGGGATGAGCGTGGCGGCGTATATTTTTCTGCACGGGATTCAGAAAAGATGATTGTTCGCCTTATGGAAGGGTATGACGGAGCAACTCCCTCCGCAAATGCTGTTTTCGCATACTGCCTCGGTAAACTGTACCGTGGGACGGGTGATATACACTATAAAGAAGATATGCAAAAAATTTTTGATGCATTTGGCGGACAGATAAACGAGAATCCGACCGCGTTTTGTTTTATGTTATATGCAATGCTGCATAACCGGTAAATGTAGGGAACGCCCGAAAGACTAAGAAAAAAATCACACTTTTCGCTATGCACATGCACTGCGAAAGGTGTGATTTTACTGTAGACAACCTTATCATTTACGGTCTGCGCTTTTTGAAAAACAATCCATTATGCTTCTTCAAACGCGTCTTTCCCCAATCCGCATACGGGGCAAACCCAATCTGCGGGAACATCTTCCCAGGCTATGCCGGGTGCAATACCACTATCGGGGTCGCCGATTGCCGGGTCATACACATACCCGCAAGGACATACATACTGCATAGTTCTCCTCCTTTATTTTTCCCTTGCCACTCCGCGTGCAAAGAAATCTTATTTACTCATAATTTCAGAAATTACATTCATGATTTTGTCATGGCATCCACCGCATCCGGTGGAACAATGTGTGATTTTTTGCACTTCATCAAACGCCTTCTCCACATCGCTAAAGGTATCGTGCTTATGGAGCGCATCTTCCACATCAAAATAGGTGACTTGCTTACAGTTACAGATCGTATAGTTTTCCAATTTGTTGCCCCTCCTTTTATACTTTACATTTAGTATACATAAAAAACGGCAATTTGTCAAGATTTTGGAATGGAAAGCCGAGGATTTAACTTGATTTTTTTTTGGAGATGTGCTATAATTAAAACAATTGTGGCTTTTTCAAACGAACACAAAAGTAAAAGTAAGAGGGGATAAAAATGGAATTTATGACGTACATATTAAGCGGGTTGAGCTTGGCTTTGATGATAAGCGCCTCACTAATGAAGGGGAAAAGCATAAAGCTTATTTTATTATTGGTGTTTGGCGGGAACTTCCTGGCTGCCACAAGCTATCTTTTCAGTAGTGGGATAAACGGAGCTGCTGCGTGCTATCTGGGGGCGGCACAGACCATTATAAATTACTTTTTCGACTCCAAAAACAAGAAAATTCCGATTTGGCTAAATGTTTGTTATGCAATCGCGATTATTGCGGTTAACATTCTGGTTGCAGGCGGTTTCTCATGGCTGGGGCTGCTTGTGATTATAGCGTCGCTTACATTCATCATGTGCATTGGGCAGGATAACGGGAAAATGTACCGTTTTTGGACAATTATCAATATGCTGCTTTGGTGTACATATGATATTTTCGTAAAGTCTCACGCGCAACTTTTGCAACACGTTGCCCTTTTGCTATTTACCGTTGCGGGAATGGTTATACATGATTTAAAGAAAAAGAATTGATTTGATGCCGGCTTTTGCATCATAATCCCAAAGCCAGATACAAAAAACACCCTTCAGTACAGATTGTGTACCGAAGGGTGTATGTTTTACTACAATTATTTTGCATGTACTTCGTCGTACGCACGGCGAACGGCGGCAATCATTTCCTCGGCAAGAGCAAGGGGATTTTCCGCCTTTGCAATTGCGCTGGAGCATCCGGAACCGGGGGAACCTGCCTTTACAATATTATAGCAATCCTCTCCCTTGCTGATGCCTGCAGAGGGGAAGGGTTTGATATCGGGATTGATTTCTTTTATGGAACGGATAACCTCATCCACATAGGCTTTGTCTGCGGGTTTGCCTGTGCCGATAAGCTCTGTCGGTTCCGCCACCAAAATGTTGGGGCCAAGCTTTGCGATAGCGCGTACTTCGTCAACACTGTCGGCGCAGACCATCGTTGCAAGTCCGATTTCGTCGGCACGTTTGATTGCCGCCTCAATTTCTTCCATGGTAAGCTTATGCTCGGCGTGATTCAGCATAACACCGACTGCACCCGCTGCCTTCAAGGCTTCGGGCAACGTTCTGCCCATGCCCTTGCCTACGGGGATACTATCCATATGCTGGGAATACACGTGAATTCTTTTTGTATGATCCGCAATGTTTTTAATTTCCGTATCAGGCACGTCCAAAATTACATCCACATCATATTTCTCAGCGAGCTTGTCAAGACCTTTTGCAATGTCCAGCAGCACATCTCCGTACATATAGCATTTGGGACCGTATTCGAAAAACGGTTCCTTGATTTCATAATTCTTATACATAATAAACCCTCTTTTCGTTGATTTGATACTATTATACCATATTTTGTTTTTTTGTCAATATAAATTCGCGAAAGTCACATCCGATACAATATGTTTTGGACAAAAAAATAAGGGTTTGGGGAAATATCCAAACCCTTTGACGTTGTACTTTAACCAAAGTATCTCTTGAGTAAGCCTTCAAAAGCCTTTCCGTGTCTCGCCTCGTCGCGCGCCATCTCATGCACAGTATCATGAATTGCGTCAAGACCAAGCTCTTTTGCGCGTTTAGCAAGTTCAAATTTACCTGCAGTTGCGCCATTTTCAGCATCTACGCGGAGCGTAAGATTTTCTTTTGTGCTGTCGCTGACAACTTCGCCCAAAAGCTCTGCAAACTTTGCGGCATGTTCTGCCTCTTCATAGGCAGCTTTTTCCCAATAAAGACCAATTTCAGGATACCCTTCGCGGTGTGCAACTCTTGCCATGGCAAGGTACATGCCGACCTCTGTGCATTCGCCCGTAAAATTCATGCGAAGACCTTCGATAATCTCTGCATCAACGCCTTTTGCGACACCTACAACATGCTCTGCTGCCCAGGATCTTTCACCTGTTTGCTCAGAAAATTTCGCCTTCGGTGCTTTGCACTGCGGGCAAAAGTCCGGTGCGTCATTCCCTTCATGTACATACCCACAGATTGCGCATACAAATTTTTTCATACTTTTCTACCTCCAAAAATTCTTTATTGTCCCGTGCAAGACGGGCATTTTCCATAAAATATGAGTGCATGGCTGTCAATGATACAGCCGCTGTCCTTCTGTGCTGCCTCATCAAGCACAGACTTATAAGGAAGGGGTAAATCCAGTACCCGCCCGCATGTTGTACATGCCATATGGTAGTGGGGGGTAATGTTCCCGTCAAAGCGGTCGGCATGCTGCCCGACCTGTAGTTTTGTTATGACACCTTCTGCCGTTAGGTGTGCAAGATTGCGATACACGGTGCCGAGACTGATTGAGGGCAGTGTTTTGCGCATCTCGCAAAATACCCAATCTGCGTCGGGATGGCAGGTGGTGCCTTGCAGAACCTCTAAAAGAAGCTCACGCTGGCGGCTTCGCTTTTGCATCTTGCACCTCCAAAATAGAAATAGTAATCATTATCATTATTATACAATACACTTTTTTATTTGTCAAGTATTTTTTGAAAAATAGGTAAAAAATTTTATGGTGGACATTTTATGAATAATATGGTAAAATAGATAAAATAGGAGAGGAGAATCAAGATGCGCAGAAATTTTGGCGAATATATGGGAATTGCGACAGCGCTCGGCCGCGGGTTATTATGCCGCTTGCGGTTTGCCGCGTGCGGTAAATGGCTTCGTGCGGAGCGAGGCGTTATCATAAAAAAGAAAAATGCGGACATACGTGTCGGAAACAAGGTGTTTTTGCATCGCAATGTCAAATTGAGCGCATGGGGGACAGACCAAACTGCGTCCCTTTGCATTGGCGATCATACCTATATCGGAGACAGGACGGAAATCCATGCAGGCCAAAAGGTTTCCATCGGCAGCGGCACGGTTATTGCGTGGGATGTATGTATTATGGACAGGGACTATCATAAGCTGGAGAGTGACAGGGAGGTATATAGGCCCGTTTCAATCGGCAATCACGTGTGGATTGGATGCCGCGCACTGATTTTAAAAGGTGTAACGATTGGAGACGGCGCGGTGATTGCCGCAGGCAGTGTGGTAACACATGATGTACCGCCCGCATCACTTGTGGGGGGAAATCCAGCCCGCGTTTTAAAGGAGAATGTGACATGGCAGGAATGAAGAAAAACATTGCGGGTTCTATCAGCTATGTTATGTTGATTATGATTTTCTCGCGGCTTATGTCGCTTGTCAGCGTACAGATTTACATGTCATACTACGGCGCATCTGACATGTATCTCAATATTTATTCGTATGCGATTTCAGTGCCGAATATTATTTTTACTTGCTTTGGCACGGCACTTTCCACGGTCATTATCCCGATTTATGCGGGATATATCGCAAATCATGAAGAAAAAAAGGCAAAAAGCTTTGCGGATAATATAATCACGGTTTCAACGGTATTTACGGCGCTTTTGGTGCTGGTTGGAATTGCGATTTCGCCGATTCTGCCGCGTTTTACAAATCTTGGGGACGCCCGTTTTGCTACAAAGGCACTCATGGTCATGATGCCCGCTATGCTGTTTTACGGGCTCAATTACATTTTCCAGGGTATGTTGCAAACGCACGGAAAATACGCCTGGCCTGCTTTCGTCAGCTTGCCCAGCAGTTTCATTGTTATTCTCTATGTATTTTTATGGGGCGATACATACGGCGTGTTCGGACTTTTGCTTGCAACGCTTTTGGGGCTTTCCATGCAGGCGTTGATTTTAGTACCGCCGCTTTATCGGGCGGGTTATCGGTATACGATGTCCTTTTCCCTGAAAAACCCGGATATAAAAACAGCACTTCGCATGACGGGACCTGTCCTTTTGGGTGTTTCCGCCTATCAGCTGAACATGTTTTACAACACAACCATGATTGCAAGCTTTCCGGGCATGGTGACGCTTTTGAGCTATGTACAAAATATCACGCTTTACATGGTACTTGCGTTTGTATATTCCATAACGGCAGTCATTTACCCGCAATTGACAGCGTCGGTCGCTGTGGGCGATATGGAAAAATATAAGGAAACGTTGCGCAATATCTGTAATTTTGTTATTATTTTACTTGTGCCCGTCACCTTCGGATTCATTGCCGTACGTGAGCCGCTTTTGGAGCTGATTACGAAATGGGGAAAGGTTACGGCGGAGGAAATCGGAAGTGCGGCAGGTCTTTTGGCGATGTATGCGATTGGCATACTCGGTATCGGCTTAAAGGAAATTTTAGACCGTGCGTTCTACGCGCGGAGAAAAACACTTCTGCCTGCCATAAACGGTTTTTTCATCATGGCAGTGAACATCAGCCTCAGCTTAATTTTCATCCGTAAAATCGGCGCATTTGGGATTCCGCTTGCCTACTCGGTGGCATCTTTGGCGGGATGTGCGGTACTTTTATATTTTCTCCGGCGGCAAATCGGCCCGTTCGGGGCGGGCATGGGCACAGTCTTTATAAAAAGTCTTCTTTCTGCAGTGATTATGTTTTTCGTGGTGCGTTTTGTAAACGGATGCATGGCACAAACTGCGGACACGCTTTGGATGCGTCTTATTCGGCTTTTCGTACCCGTGGTGTGTGGCGTAGGCGTATACGGCATTTTGGCATGGATACTTGGATTTTTACCAAAACGGAAAAAGGAGAGGGCGGAATGAAACGATTGACACGCGTAATCTGCTATTTTTTATATTACTGTTTTGCACGGCATCTGCCGGCAACGGGGCTTCCATATAGCCTCGGTGCTGGCACGATACGACGGTTTTTGGCAAAAGGGATGCTTGACGGATGCGGGAAAAAAGTAAACATTGAGCATGGTGCATTTTTTGCTTCAGGGAAGGATATTACCATCGGCAATCACTCGGGGCTCGGCATTGGTTGCCGCGTGGCGGGTCCGCTTTCCATCGGTGATGACGTCATGATGGCGCCGAATGTTACCATTGTAACGCAAAATCACGAAACCAGTGATCTGTCCATTCCGATGCGGTTGCAAACAGCGCCCAAACATAAGGTTACCATCGGGAATGATGTTTGGATTGGTGCAAATGTTATTATTCTGCCCGGCATAACAATCGGAAATGGTTGCATTATAGCAGGCGGTGCGGTTGTAACACACGATGTGCCGGATTATGCGGTTGTGGGCGGAAACCCCGCAAGAATTATTAAAAACAGGAAGGACGGGTAATTATGCGCATATTATATCTTATCAATCACGCAGGCAAGGCGGGAACGGAAAAATATGTTTATAACCTGGCGAAGGCATACCATACGAAAAAGGCGGAATGTTTTTTTGCGTATAACGAGGAGGGACCGCTTCTTGCGCAAATGCAGGAGCTTGGCGTACCTACCTGCCGCATAAATATGCGCTCGCCCTGGGATTTGAAAGCGGCAAAAAGATTAGCTCGGCTATGCGAACGATACAAGATTGATATTATCCATACCCAGTACCCGCGCGAAAATTATATTGCCGTTTTATCACGACTTTACAGACGCAAAACACGCGTGATATACACCTGCCACTTAACGCTGGAAACAGGATTTTTATGGCGCATTTCAAACCGCCTGATTACAAAGCATGACGCGCAAATTATCAGTGTTTGTAATAACGGCAAGGAACTCATGATCAAAAACGGCGTGCCCGCGGATAAAATTTGTGTTATTTTTAATGGTCTTCGGGAGACGGAACAAGCATTACCCGCCTCGACCATACGGCAGGAGCTTGGCATTTCGGACGATACCTTTGTTGCGGTAACGCTTGCACGGTATCATATTGCGAAAGGTCTGCCGTACCTTGTGGATTCTATTGCACAAATCAATCGGCAGCTGCCTTTTGTGTGCCTGATAGCAGGGGACGGCGAACTCTATGACGAAATCAAGGAAAGAATTGCGGAAAAGGGCCTTAAAGACCGCATCCTCCAGCTTGGATTCCGCACGGATGCACCGAATCTGTTGGCGGGGGCGGACGTATTTATTAACTCGGCAAAATGCTATGAGGCACTCAGCTTTGCCATTTTAGAGGCAATGGGGGCAGGGCTTCCCGTTGTAGCAACAAACGTCGGCGGCAATGGTGATATCATCAATCCGCAAAATGACTGCGGTATTTTAGTGGAATACGGTGACACGGAGGGTATGGCGGCAGCACTTGAAAAACTTGCGGGAGATAAGGCACTTTGCGCACATTTGAGTGAAAACGGAAAGAAAGCCATCAAAAACGTGTTTAATCTTGACAAAATATTGGAAAAAATATATACTGTATACGAAGATGTTATGGCGCGATAACGCGCAGAAGGGAAGGAAATTATGCTGATTGATAAGCAAGGAAAACTGTTTGGGAAAATAAATGTAATTGATTTGATTGTTATTGTAATTTTGGCGGCAACAGTCTGTGTTTTGGGGCTTCGCTTTTTAGCACCGAAATCAGGAAGTGTGGGCGAGACCTTGGAAATAAAATATTATGTTGAAGAAGTGAATGACTGGGTGGCTGATAAAATCGAGATAGGCGACGAGTTGTATGACGGCACCAGTGCACAGGAGATCGGTACAGTGACGGCAATTGAGAAGGGCGCCCCCGTAGCATGGGCTGTTACGGAGGATGGCCGCTATGTTCCGGCACAGCGTGAAGGATTTTGTTCCTTGATTATCACGGGCGAGGTGCAGGGAGAAAAGACCGAAACGGGTGCTGAAATCGGCGGCAATATGTATGGCGTAGGGCATTCTATGGTTCTCTATGCAGGCGATGCAAAAATCTACTTAAGAGTATACGACATTGGCGTGAAAACAGCGTAAAGGGGTGCCTTGATGATACAAAACAGTGCTTTTGTAACGATGGCTGTGCGGATATGGCGGGCAGTCGAAGCCTCGTTTTTGGTGCGGGCGATTTATGCAATCTTGCACAAAGCGGGGGATTGGGCGCGCGGCAGCGCGGTCTGCCGCTTCAATCTGCGCACAAAAAGTATAGATGATTATGCGAAATCCTCCTTCCTTTACCGTGTGTTGCAGAAAATCTGGAACGGCGTACTTTTATTTTTCGGCAGGATTTATCGTGCTTTGCGCCGCCTGAATATGGGGAGTATCAATCATCGTTTGTATACGCGCTTTTTAATGCCCGCACGCCTTATGCATGCAGAGGTCTTTTTGATGGCGGCGGTACTTTTGATATTTGCAATGCCGCACAAAATCTGGAATAATATGTATGCGCTCGTTTTGGCAGTGGGTCTTGCGGCGGTATATTTTATCTGCCTTTTGGGCGAGAAGAAAGACTTTGGGAAAAATGTGACGGGGCTGTGGTTTTCGCTTTTGGTTTTTATGTTTATTACAACCGCAAGCGTCATTGGCTCGCCCGCAATGGGAGACAGTGTACGCGTACTCGTCTTTTTCTGGACGGCATTTTTATTCTCCCTTATTCTATATGGCATGATGTCAACCACAAAAAAGCTTGATACGATGTGCGGCGTTATGCTTGCTGTATCAGCTGCTACAGCAGTTATTGCGGTGGCACAGCGCATGATGGGGATTGAAAGCGATGCCTCTCTGACGGATTTGGCACTCAATAAAGGAATGCCCGGCCGCGCGTTTGCAACGCTTGGCAATCCCAATAACTATGCGGAATTTTTAGTTCTTTTTATTCCGTTTGGTTTCGCATGGACATTAAACAGAAAGAAAGCATGGGAAAAGTGCGGCGGATTATTCTTGGTGGCACTTTGCGTAGTCGGACTGTTATTAACATATTCGCGTTCGGGTTGGCTTGCATTTGCCGCGGCCGTCGTGGTATTTACGGCGCTTTACAATAGGCGGCTTTTGCCGATTTTAATATTGGCTGCATTTCTTTCGATACCCTTACTCCCCGAAACAATTTTAAATCGAATTTTAACAATCGGAAATTTAGCAGATAGCTCCAGCTCCTACCGTGTAGATATCTGGACGGGGTGCCTTGCTATGCTGCGGGACGGATACTGGCTTCCGGGTGTAGGGCTCGGGCCCGGTGCTTTTCAAGCTGTATACCCTGCTTATGCGGTTGGGGAAACGGGTGTTGCGCCGCATTCGCACATGCAGTTTATGGAAATTTTAATTGAAATGGGTGTTTTGGGCTTTATAAGCCTTTTGTGGTATAGTTGGAGCCTGGTGCGACGCACAAGTGTGCATGCACTGCGCACAAAATCACGGGCACAAAAGCGGATTCTCTGTGCTGCGGCTGCCGCAGTGGCGGGGATTACGCTCATTGGTTTTGCGGAATACACTTGGTTTTACCCGCGCGTACAGCTCGCATTTTTCATTGCGGCAGGCATGGCAATGGCATCTGTTCGCACGGCAGAAAAGGAAGAAGGAACGCTATGAAGGTTTTGCATCTTATCAGCGGCGGAGATACAGGCGGCGCGAAAACACATGTTTTCGCGCTTTTAGACGCACTTTCCAAACGGGCAGAGGTGAAAATTGCTTGTCTGACTCCCGGCGTTTTTTATCAGCAGATAAAAGAGCGGGCGGTGGAATCTGTACTTGTACATCAAAAAAATCGTTTTGATCTCTCCGTTGTCCGCACGCTGGCAGACATGATTAAAAAAGAAGGATTTTCCATTTTGCACGTGCATGGTGCACGGGCAAATTTTGTGGCGCAGTATTTAAAACGACGCATCAAAATTCCGGTGGTTACGACAGTGCATAGCGATTATCGCATGGATTTTGATGGCTTTTATCGCAAACTGGTATACACAAATCTCAACGTGCGGGCATTAAAAAAAATGGATTACTATATCGGCGTGTCCTCAAACTTTCGGGATATGCTGATTGACCGCGGCTTTCGCCCAAGCCGTGTATTTACGGTATATAACGGCATGGATTACAGCGGTGAGCTGACATATATGGAAAAAGAAGCATTTGCAAAAAGCGTTGGGATTCCGTATGAGGCAGATAAAATTTATGTTGGGCTTATCGGCAGACATGACCATGTAAAAGGGCATGATATTTTTATTCGTGCGGCGGCGCGTGCAGCTAAGGAAAATGCAGATTTACGCTTTGTAATTGCAGGTGACGGAGAAGGGCGAGACGCCTTAGTGCGCCTTGCGGCGGAGGAAAACATTGCGGACAAGCTCTTTTTCACAGGCTTTGTCGGGAACATCTACAACTTTATAAATTTTATTGATATTAACACGTTGTCCTCCAGAAGTGAAAGCTTTCCATATGTATTGCTGGAAGGTGCACGCATGAAAAAGGCAACGATCAGTGCCGCGGTGGGTGGTATTCCGGATTTGATTACGGACGGAGAAGAAGGGCTTTTATTCCCGGCAGAGGATTACAACGCCTTTGCCGAAAAAATAATCTACATGGCGGCGGACGCATCGCGCCGAAATGAAATGGGGGAAGCGCTATATCAAAAAGCGACAACACATTTCTCTGACACAAGCCTTGCGGAAAGCCATATGGAAATTTACCGCGCAATCTTACGGGACCATCAGGATACAAAGGCATATGACGTGGTACTCAGCGGTTACTACGGCTTTCATAATAGCGGAGATGACGCACTTCTTTTGGCAATTCTGAAAAGCCTGCGTGAGAAAATGCCGAATATACGAACGCTCGTTTTGTCGGCAACGCCGCAGGAGACAGCGCGTATTTATAAAACAGATGCCATACATCGCTTTTCTGTGTCGGCGGTGGCGCGCGCATTTTCAAAGGCACACCTTCTCTTATTTGGCGGCGGTAGCCTTTTGCAGGATGTAACCAGCAAAAAATCACTTTGGTATTACCTTTATATTATGCGCATGGCGCGTAAGAAGGGCGCAGGGGTGTATGTGTATGCAAACGGTATTGGGCCGCTTCATGGAAAAAACCGTAACCGTGCTGCCCGTGCGGTAGAAGCCGCTGATATGGTGACCTTGCGCGACCAAGCATCATTGGAAGAACTTCTTGATATGGGCGTGGCAGGTCCGCCGATGCGTGTAATGGCAGACCCGGCACTTACATTGTCAGGCATTCCCCGCGATGCGGTACAAGAACTTTTAGAAAAAGAAGGCGCACCCGCAGGAACGCGCTATTTTGGCATTTCGTTGCGCGCATGGCAAGGGAATGACAGGATATATCTATCTCAAATTGCAAAAGTGGCGGACTATGCCGCAAAAACTTATGGGCTTACGCCGATTTTTATTCCGATGAAGCGTGTGACAGACTCTAAGGTTGCGGAGAGGCTTGCCGCGCATATGGAAACCCCGCTTTGTGTCCTCCAAGCAGAATATACGGTGCCCGAGCTTGTCGGCATCGTACACGCTTGCGATTTGATTTTAAGTATGCGACTGCATACGCTTGTGTATGCGGTGGGCGGGGGTGTACCTGTCATCGGGCTTGCGTATGACCCGAAGGTGACAGGCTTTATGCAGTATATCGAAAAGCCGTATATTGCTGATATGGAAGATACAAAGGCAGAAAAGCTGTGCGGGTATGTCGATGCAATTTATAAAGATTACGAAACCGAAAAGAAAAACCTGCATCAAAAGGCAACAGCATTGAAAAAAAGAGCGGATGAGAACGCGGATTTAGCGATAGAATTGCTGAAAAATCGGCAAAAAAATAAAAAATCATAAAAGAAAATAAAAAAAGCTTGCATTTTACCAAAAGCTGTGCTATACTATATAAGTATTTTAAAGGAAGTGCGCTGTTAGCTCAGCTGGATAGAGCGTATGGCTACGGACCATAAGGCCAGGGGTTCGAATCCCTTACAGCGCGCCAAAACAAAAATCCTGTCGAAAGATAGGATTTTTTGTTTTGTATTATTCATTTTTCATGATTCAATATTCATCATTCATTAAATTTGACAGGATTTTTAAATGAATAATGAATGATGAAGTCGCACGGCTAATGAATAATTAATAATTGAAATTACTTGAAGTTAATGATATAATGTTCTTGGTGATGAATATGAAAGAGAATATTTTAATAGATAAATCGATAGACTTTGCGGCAAGGATAATTAAGTTACAAAGATATCTTATTAAGGATAAAAAGGAAACAATTATATCAAAACAAATAGTTAGAAGTGGAACAAGCATTGGTGCAAATATAAATGAAGCCAATTACGGACAAAGCAAGGCTGACTTTATATCTAAATTACACATATCTTTGAAAGAAACGGCTGAAACTGAATATTGGTTGAGATTGCTTGTTAAATCAGAATTACTGACAAATGAAGAGGGAGAATCTTTG
>JAZNUV010000035.1:0-19499 GCA_045592445.1 Clostridia bacterium
CAAGTACGATGGTAGCCTTTACAATCTGTCCTCTGACTTCATCGGGAACAGGAGTGATTGCACATTCCAAAACATATGGAAGTTCCATGATAACGCTTTCGATTTCAAAAGGTCCGATGCGATAACCGGATGATTTGATAACATCGTCGATTCTGCCCACATACCAAAGGTATCCGTCTTCGTCCATTGTTGCCTGATCACCTGTATGATAGTATCCGTCATGCCATACTTCGTTTGTCTTTTCTTCGTCAAGGTAATAACCTATAAAGAGACCGCAACGCACTTCATCTTTAACTCTGATGCAGATTTCGCCCGTATCTCCGGTCTTGCATTCGTTTCCGTCAGGATCAAGGACAACTACATCATACAAAGGACTCGGTCTGCCCATTGAACCGATTTTCGGTGTTGAGCCAACAAAGTTTGCGATAGAAAGCGTAGTTTCTGTCTGACCAAAGCCTTCCATGATGGTAAGTCCTGTTGCTTTCTTGAACTGATTGAATACTTCAGGATTTAATGCTTCGCCGGCTGTTGTTGCATATTCAATAGAAGAAAGGTCGTACTTTGACAAATCTTCTTTTATAAAGAAACGATACATTGTAGGCGGTGCGCAGAATGTTGTGATATGGTATTTAGCAAACATCGGTAAGATATCTTCCGAATGGAATCTGTCAAAGTCATATGTGAACTGTGCTGCTTCGCAGAGCCATTGTCCGTACAGCTTACCCCAAAGAGCTTTACCCCAACCTGTATCAGAAATTGTGAAGTGAAGTCCGTCAGGATTTACATTATGCCAATGCTTTGCAGTCGGATAATGTCCGAGAGCGTATTTGTATGAGTGTGTTGCGATTCTCGGATATCCTGTTGTTCCTGACGTGAAGAGCATCAGCATCGGATCGTTACCGCAAGGTGTATTTTCTGTGCGATCAAAGTGTGTACTGAAGCGTTCCATTTCAACATTGAAATCGTGCCAACCTTCTTTTTCACCACCGACCAATACTTTAACCATATCGGGATAATTTGCTGCTGCTTTTTCTGCTTCAACAGATACATTGCCGTCTGCAGTACAAACAACAGCTTTTACTTTTGCTGCTTTATATCTGTAATCAAAATCGTGTTCTACAAGCTGATTGGTTGCAGGGATTGCAATAGCACCGATTTTATGAAGTGCAAGCATTGAGAACCAGAACTGATAATGTCTTTTCAGTACAAGCATTACCGTATCGCCTTTTTTGATGCCGAGTGATTCAAAGTAGTTTGCAGTCTTTGCAGAATACTTTTTCATATCGCTGAAAGTAAATTTTCGGTCTGTCTTATCATTTGCAACCCACATCATAGCCAATTTTTCAGGATTCTTTTCGGCGATAGCATCCACACAGTCAAATGCGAAGTTGAATGTATCTGCATTCTTGAATTTGATACCGCTAAATACACCGTTTTCATCGTAAAATGATTCGATAAACTTATCTGCAACTGTTTCTGATTTCATTTTTTGAGTTGCAACTTTTGCCGCAATCATCGGCGCTTCTGGGTATTCCTCTCCAACCGTTCCGTCGTGCGGATTCAATACAACTGCATGGAACTCACAACCGCCCTCTGAAACTGCAACCATGCCGTGCGGAATGAGGCTGTTATAGAAAATAGAATCTCCTTCGTGAAGGACATCTACATGATTTCCGACCTGAACTTTGAGCGAGCCTTTTACGATAACATCAAATTCCTGACCATTGTGAGAATTGAGCTGAATCGGCGCATTCTGTTCTTCTTCAAGATAAGGAAACTTAACAAGAAATGGCTCTGCCAGTTTTTCTCTGAACTTAGGTGCAAGGTTATTATATTCTACGCCGTGTTTCTTTACGATTTTAAGTCCTTCGCCTTTTCTTGTGATAGCAAAGGAGGTAAGAGTTGTACTTGTGCCTTCAAGCAAATCTACAACTTCAACTCCACAAGCCTTTGCACATTTGTAGATGAAAGTGAAGCTGAAATCTGTTTCGCCTTTTTCTAAAATCTTATAATCTTCCGCTGACACACCACAAAGCTTTGCAAGCTCTTCTTGTGTGTATCCTTTTGCTTCGCGCAGGTCTTTGATTCTGCCTGCAACTTCCTTCAAACTGTAATCCATTGTTTTTGTCTCCTTTCGATTTTTGACAAATTTGATATTTGGTTACAAATTTGAATAAAACAAAAAACTCGCCTCAAATATAACTTTGAGACGAGTTATAATAACCCGCGGTACCACTCAAATTACGAAATATAAATATCCCGTCACTCACCGAGCTCAAACAAGCCCTTTGCCTTTACGCAGCATTACGGAAGGAGTCTACTAAGCTTTGCTTTTCGGTCCTCCAACTCAGAGGTGATAAGTCATTGGAAAGCTCCACCATTGCCTTGCACCAACCGGCAACTCTCTCTAGGTTTTGCAATCCGACCGTCCTCGTCATAGTCATTTTTTGTGATATTCAAATTTAAAATCATTATAATACTTAAAATCTATTTTGTCAATAGTTTTTTTGAAAAAATTTAAATTATTCTCTAATTCTGTCTAAGTTACGATTGTTCTTCTTAACATCCTATGACAGGAGATCATCATTGTACGGTGCTATTTTCAAACACATCATCTGTTTTAGAATATACGATTTTTTGACTTTTGTATAAACTGAAACTCCCACTCATTCTGTAACACACACTGACAGCAACGACAAATAGCAGGATTCCACTAACACCAAACACTTCTATGGAAAGAAAAATTGAAGCCAACGGACAGTTTGTTACACCGCAAAAAAGTGCAACAAAACCAATTGCCGCCGCCAAAGATGCATCAAGTCCAACCAGCGCCGCAAAGGCGGCACCAAACGTAGCACCGATAAAAAAAGTCGGTACAATTTCGCCGCCCTTAAAGCCAGCTGAAATTGTAATTGCCGTAAAAATAATTTTCAGCAAAGGGGCTTCATATTTTGCAGTACCCGCAATTGCACGACCGATCACATCCATACCCGCACCATTATAATCAAACGTCCCTAAAACAAAGGTTAAAACCACAATGAGTGCGCCACCAAAAAGTGCACGATAATATATATTTTTAATATATTTTGCCATAATCTCTTCGCATTTTTCCAGACAGAAACAAAAGAGAATACTCAAAAGCGCACAAAGCAATGCAAGAACAATGATTTTTAAGACAATTTCCCATGTGAATATGCCAAAATCTATACCGCCAAAACGCACAGGACTGATATGAAAAAGTGTAGCAATATGAGATGCTGTTACAGAAGATATAACACACGGGAACAAGCCCGTATAGCGAATTGCACCTACATTTGTGACCTCAAGAGAAAAGATAGCAGCGGTAAGCGGTGTCCCAAAAAGTGCCGCGAAAACTGCGCTCATCCCCGTCATAACAATCATATGCAAGTCATTCTTTTTAAGATGAAATACCTTCCCTAGGTTGTAACCGATGCTCCCACCCAGTTGAAGTGCCGCGCCTTCTCGCCCTGCAGAACCGCCCAAGAAATGTGTAATGACAGTACTCATAAAAATAAGCGGAAGCATGGCAATGGGTATATTACGATCCTCTCTGACGGCCTCGATTACACAATTTGTATCAAGCTTTCCATTATTTTGAAACAATTTGTACATAGCAGCAATCACGACGCCGCCTATTGGAAGTAAGATAATCAAGTAAATATACTTTTCGCGAAGTTCCGTCACGTAGTCAATACTGTGGTGAAAAACGCTGCCGATTATGCCACCAACAATGCCAACTACCAAAGCAATACATAGCCATTTTACAAATGCGTAAACAGACGTCTTTATATCACTGACTTTTGTGTTTTTCAAAATCCCATCTCCTGTTTTTAACTGTTTTTTATGCAGTTTCAATCTTGCTTGCTTCTCCAAGTCCAAGTAATTCAACTGCTTCCTCACGCATTTTATATTTTAATATTTTACCTGCCGCATTCATCGGGAAGGAAACAACGAAAGTAATATAACGCGGCACTTTATGCTTTGCAAGATTTGCCATGATAAAGGAACGAAGCTCCTCCTCTGTCAGGGTTTCATCCTTTTTAATCACGCATGCCATGATTTCCTCACCATACGCCTTGTCCGGCACACCAATCACCTGCACATCCTGTACCTTCGGATGCGTATAAATAAAGTCCTCAATTTCCTTCGGATAAATGTTTTCACCACCACGGATAATCATATCTTTGATACGCCCCGTAATCTTGTAATACCCGTTTTCGTCGCATCGCGCAAGGTCCCCTGTATGCAGCCAACCGTCCGCATCAATTGCTGCTGCAGTTGCTTCGGGCATCTTATAATAGCCCTTCATGATATTGTAGCCGCGTGCAACAAATTCCCCGTCCGTATTGGGCGGCAAGTCCTCGCCCGTTTCCGGATCAACAATCTTACATTCAACACCAAATATCGCCGCACCAACCGTGTTGACGCGTGTCTCAATCGAGTCCGTCGTTTTACTCATTGTGCAGCCTGGCGATGCCTCTGTTTGCCCGTATGTAATGCAAATTTCATCCATATGCATTTTTTGAATAACATCTTCCATGACCTTAATCGGGCATGGGCTACCTGCCATAATACCTGTACGCATATGTGAAAAATCTGTCTTTTCAAAATCCGGATGGCCAAGCATTGCAATAAACATGGTCGGCACACCATGGAACGCCGTAATCTTTTCACTATTTATGCATGCCAATCCCTTTGAAGGAGAAAATGCCGGAATCGGGCACATCGTGACACCATGTGTCATAGACGCAGTCATCGCGAGTACCATGCCAAAGCAATGGAACATCGGAACTTGTATCATCATTTTATCTGCCGTCGACAAATCCATGCAGTCACCAATTGCCTTACCGTTGTTTACAACGTTATAATGCGTGAGCATTACACCTTTCGGGAATCCCGTTGTGCCCGATGTGTACTGCATGTTACACACATCATGCTTATGAATGGATGCGGCACGACGCCACACTTCTTCAATCGGTACTGTATCAGCAAGGCGCATTGCCTCTTCCCAAGTACGGCATCCATTTTGCTTGGAATCCACCGTAATAACATTCCGCAGAAATGGCAGCCGTTTTGCATAAAGCGGTTTTCCTTCTTCGAGTGTCTCCAGCTCAGGGCAAAGTTCTTTTATAATGCCCACATAATCGGAATCCTTATATCCATCCACCATAACAAGTGTATGCGTATCAGATTGCCGTAAAAGGTATTCCGCCTCATAGATTTTATATGCTGTATTGACTGTTACCAAAACAGCGCCAATTTTAGTGGTTGCCCAAAATGTTATGTACCAAGCAGGTACGTTGGTTGCCCAGATTGCAACATGATCTCCACGTTTTACACCCATCGCAATCAGCGCACGTGCAAACGTATCCACATCATCACGGAATTCCGCGTACGTACGTGTATAATCAAGTGTAGTATACCGAAACGCACATCTGTCCGGAAACTCTTCCACCATGCGATCCAAAACCTGCGGGAACGTCAAATCAATCAGCATATTTTTACGCCAAACATATTTTCCCGTACCCCGTTCATTGTCATAGAGCATGCCGTTTCCAGTACCATCTTGCGTATGCGAACCCATAAAATTCACAAACTGCGGAAAAACAATGTCAGCATCCATTAAATCCGGTGCCCATTGTTTAATCCACTCCAAAGATACAAAGCCTTCGTAATTGATTGAACGCAGCGCAAGCAACATATCATCAAGTGGCAAGTCGCCTTCACCTAATATTTTATATACCGTTTTCCCATCCGAAATTACAGAGTCTTTAATATGCACATGTTTTATGTATGCGCCCAGATTCTGTAAGGTCTTTTCCGGTTTTTCATGAAAATAACGATACGGATGGTGCATATCCCATAAAGCACCTATATAATCACTCTGTACACGATCCAAAAGTGCACGGAGGCGTTCCGTATCTCCATAAGCACCGGAAGTTTCCAAAAGAATCGTAACATTTTTTTCTTCTGCATACGGAATCAATTCCATAAGTTCATTATAAACAACATCGTCATCCACTACACTCTTTGGTGCTGCTGTTTCTTCAACTAAAACACGGACATAGGGTGTGCCGATTGCAAATGCAGTATCGATATAGCCTAAGATTTCCTTTCGATTTTCGGCCTTTTTCTCTACGTCGTTCAAACAGCATCCCGTGGAAAGACACGGCACACCAAGTCTCATTGTACGTAGACGTTTCGCTGTTTCCTCACATTTATCAGGTGCAAAAGGCGAGCGAACATTTTCACTGTCGATCTGCCGCACCTCAATGCCTTGAAATCCCAAATCTTTTGCCATGATGCATATATCTTTAAAGCTATAATTTGGGCATCCCAGTGTTGAAAAAGCTATTTTCATATCAATACTCCTTTCTTTCATAAACAAAAAAGCCTTCATCTCTTTGTAATCAACAAAGAGACGAAAGCAATTAAACTTCCGCGGTACCACTCTTTTTGGCACTGATGTGCCCACTCATCGGCATCTTACAAATGCCTACCCTGATAACGGTGGGAATCCGGTAACACCTACTAAATACAATAATTATGTTCAGTGTACTGCTCCGAGGCGAGCGCGGAACATAACACACACCGTTTCACAGCAACCAACGGCTCTCTGAAGTGTAATTTATGCACCTTTTTCCTCATCATCGCATTTGATTTTATTTTAGTATAGCATATCTTTTTTTATTTGTCAATCAATTTTTTCGAATTTTTACTTTTTGAATTTGCGAACAAAAACCAAACTGTCACACCGATTGTAACGCCGATTGAATCAATTAAAATATCTGAAAATCTACCCGCTCTTCCCTCTACAAAAATTTGATGTATTTCGTCGCTCACAGCATAAAGCATAGAGAAACACCATGCATAAAACCACGCATGTTGTTTGATGCAAAATGATGAAAGTGCAAGCAATACAAGCATACTCAAAATCATGTATAGCACAACATGTGCGCTCTTTCGTACAATCGTTGTTAAATTTTCCGCAAATTCTGTTTCTGCTAATTCAGGAAAGAATATTTTCAAAACAGATAAAACAACGCCTTCCACCTTATCACTTGATACCGTGGACTCTTTTGCCGGCTGTGCGGAAAATGCAAAAATCACGCCCATCCACAAAAGTAATAGCAATATACATCCAATTTTCTTATACATAAATTCGAGGAATCCTTTCTCCCACCGTGCAGTAGAGCTCATAGGAAATCGTATTTAGTAATTCGGCAGTTTCTTCTGTTGTGATTTCAACATTATTTGCCCTGCCGCGAATGGTTGCAATATCACCTGCTTTTACCTGAAGTCCTGTAGCATCTACCATAAGCTGGTCCATGCAAATTCTGCCGATAATCGGCACACGTTTCCCGCCTAAAATTACTTGTCCACGATTTGAAAGTGCACGCGAAACGCCGTCCCCGTATCCGATCATAACAGTAGCGACTTGCATATTGTTTGGTGCCGTATATGTAGCACCATATCCGACATGCGTCCCTTCCGAAATTTCCGATACTCTTGCTACGGTTGCACGCAGGGACATTGCCTCTTGTAATTTTACGTCTTTCATCCCTGGCAAAGGTGTATTTCCGTAAAGGCAAATCCCTGGGCGAACAGCCTGACAATGCATTTCGGGAAAACGATATAATGCTGCGCTGTTACAGACATGGCGCATCAATGTTTTATCTATCAGCGCATCCGCAAACTTACAAAAAGACTGAAATTGCATTTCAGTACTTGTTGCCTGTGGTGCATCCGCACATGCCATATGCGTAAAAACGCCTGTGGGACGTATGTTTTCCAATTCAAAAATTCGATTTGCTTCATCTGCCTCACCATGGGAAAAACCAAGGCGCGTCATCCCTGTATCTACTTTGATATGTACGGGAATAATTTTTTTCTGTTTTATAGCTGCATTGTTTATGCGCTTTGCTTCCTCGTACGAGGATACAGATAAAATCGCATCCGATAACACGGCCTCCTCCAAATCAGGGTTCGGAACACTGCCAACAATCAATATCGGTGCCGTAACACCGTCCTTTCGCAATTCAGCTGCTTCCTCAGCACAAGCCACACCCAATGCATCTGCACCGTTTTGCAAAAAAACGCGAGATACCTCCACACCGCCATGTCCGTATCCATTTGCTTTTACCATTGCAATAATATTTGATTTCGTTAAACAACGTATAGCACGCATATTATTTGCTAAAGCAGTTGTATCAATTTCCGCCCAGGCTCGTTTTGATACCAAATTCATCACTTCCTTATACAATATTACATCGGATAATGAGAAATGAAAAGGTACTGACTACATCAATACATGTTCATTTCCCATTATACATTTTAAAAAATTCGGGGCGGCAGTGCCGCCCCACTATTTTTCCTTAGTATTGAAAAATAATAATTGTCGTTGCTGATTCCCCGCCTCTTTGCAACATCATAACCTGTGTTGCTTTATTCCATTCTGCCGGGTTTTCACTATTTTTCTTAAGGTCATTATAGGATTTTATGCTGTCTAAGCTCGTTATAACGCGAACTTCATCTCCGCCTGCCTTATAATCATATAAGAATATCTTTGCACCACTTACATCATACGTTTCACCTTCCGCTTGAATGCCATATGCGTCTGTTTTGATAGTAGGTGTAAGCATAATTGTGTTTCCTTCGCGACCTAAAACAGTACCAAATATGACTTTCGCACGTGTGCTGCTATCTGACTGATTATCAAGCTTGAAAATACGCTTTTGGGCAATCTCTGCTGCATTTTGCTTGCATGCTGCCTCATATGCTTCTGCACTCAGTTCTTCCGAAACGCCTTCAGCCGCTTCCTCTTCTGTAATCGGGGTTGTGACAATTTCCTCATTCTTATCATATATAGTCGGCGTTGTTGTACCAAACTTAAGCAATACCTTTGTTCCGTCTATTTTGCCACCTGATGTAGAATAACGGAAAATATCACCGGGCATATAATGGCTCGTAATCATGTTGATTTCCTCGGTTTGAAGGGTCAAATCTCCACCTGTTCTGAAATCAAAACCAGTCGCCATGTCATAGGACAATCGAGGGTCATTTATATCCACAGTTTGTCCAAGCGTTTTAACAACCATCATGGGAGAATCTGCAGAAATGGGTGTTGCCCCGTCAACCTCGCCGTATACAAGGACAAATTTAGCTTCCATAACTGTGTTCATATTATAGGCTTCTGCCTTGTACGGCATATCTTCTACAAACACAGAAGAATGAGATTTAATTGCGTACTCCTCAATCTTTGTTACATTCTGCGGAACAACCAAAACAGTTGCCTTCGATACTGTCATAGCCTGGCTGCTTCCATTCATCAGTTTACCGTTTTTATACGTCAGCTCGACTAATTCATCCTCCGGATACGAACGCGTCAAATCACCATCCGAAGCAATCGCGTTTGTAGCAATCGTGTCAATCATTTCAACTTCATCGTTTGCATTCAAGCTATAGAATATCATCTGGTTATAGTCTGTTGTGGTCGTTAAAACAGACGCTGTGTTTGTTTTGGAAAGTTCAGCAGATTGTTTTAGCTTTGCCAGTGCAGTTTTACTGTCTCTATAGCTTGTTCCATCAATGCGAACTGTTTTTGCTAAATTTAAAATTCTTTCTTTTTGCACACCGGTAATTCCATAAAGTTGTACCTGTGCAGTATTATTTTTGGGAATTGCACCAATCATATATGCAGCATATACTGTGGAATCGGCAGCATTGATTGTCGCAGCTGCAATCTTTCCTTCATGATCCAAATACACAGTTGCTGTATCTCCTACTTCGAGCGTGGGAACGGGGATATCGTTTTCAATATACGAAATATAATTTGCGGAAAGTTCATATTCCTTAGAGCCGAGTGTACGTTTGTTGCCGGCTTTTCCGTTTACCTTTTGACTCGAAAGTCTCTTTGAAGATACAATACCTTCCCAAACCGCGTATCCGCCTGCGCCTTCTTTTGAACGAGCAACGCTCAAAATATTCCACTCAGTCAAAGACTGCACAATGCGCTCTGCATCATCCGTGCTGCCTTCTTTTTTCAAAGAGAAGAAGCAATTGGAGGATTCAATCGGGATTGTAATTTCGCCTGCATTGTATTTGCCATATACTTTCGGTGCATCCAAAGAACGATCTACAGAACTAATGACATATGTTTTATATTCCTTGATTATACCGACTTCTGCAGTCTCATCTCCATCATTACAAATCAGTTCCACACTACCGGAACCGATATTTTGTATATCATTGATTGTGTATGAACTATCATATTTTCCGTTGTAGATAAATTTAATATCACTCTCAAGGTTTATGGTCTTTGAGTCTTTTGCCGAAGCTGATTCATAATAAGTAATTGTATTTCCTCTTACCGAAGGTTGCATTGCACTCGTAATTACAGTAGAACGTGTTTTTTCGACGGCAATTTGAGAAATCAAATCATGTTCGCTTTCACCGTCCTCAACATATGCGCTAATCCGGCGGCCCAAAACACGCATTGCATCAAAATCTGCCGGCACTTCATATGTTGTGGCTGTTGTGCCAGAAGTTACAACAATCTGCCGTTTAGAAAGGCCGGAGGATGCATTGCTGAGTCCTGTTTGCTGTACTGCTGTTACAACACCGCTTATCTTATTTTTACCTTGAAACTGTTCAAGTGCAGAAGAACCTTGATTGATAATTGTTTCGCCTTTAGAATTCACCGTTGCGGTATCTACGTCTAACGAATTATAAGACAAAATCGCGACAATGCCACGAGAGGCAGGGTCTTCAATATTATTCACATCCGCTTTATCCAAAATGCCGAGTTCATCTGCCTGTAATCTGTAACCGCTATACCACGGTGTGCCGGGCAAAGTTCTATCAAGTGCGACTTGGCCATAGCCCAACGCGCAGACAAGCATTTTTACTGCTTCTACAAATGAAACATTTGCATCCGGTCTGAAAGTACCGTCTTCATAACCATTTACAATTTTTCTATCTGCTGCAAGTTTTATAAATTTTTTAGCCCAATGGCTTGCTCCGCCTGCAACGCCATCTACATCCGCAAATCCGGAAGCTACGTTGTCAAACGCAATCTTCTCAAGACCTAAAAACGTAATGACTATTTTAGCAAATTCACCGCGTGTAATAGTCTGGTCCGGTCGAAATGTTCCATCTTCATACCCATTGATAATTCCGAGCCTTACAAGCTCTGTAACTGATTTGCCTGTTGTTGTGTTTACATCAATATCCGAAAGCGTGACATCTGCTGCCATAATGCTTACAGGAAACATTGACAAAAGCATAAAAACCGCCAAAATTGCGGCCAAAAGCCTTCCTTTACATTTCATAGTGTTTTCCTCCTTAATCTATTGCTGAATCAGTTTATAATCATTTTAACATTATTCCACTGGTAAAGTCAATAGAATTTTATTTTTTTAACTGTTTTATTCTACCATAGATGTCGTATTTTCTCTGTGTTTACGCTTTCTTCTTTGATAAAGCCAAATGCCGACCCCTACAAGAACAAGCGACAAAGATTGCGAAATCCGCATATTTCCAAGCATCAGACTGTCTGTCCGCAATCCTTCCACAAAAAAGCGACCGATTCCGTACCATATCATATATAGTGTAACCGCCCTGCCGTCAAAACCATGCTTTTTCCGTGTAAGAAAAATAAGCAAAAATCCAGCTAAATTCCATACAGATTCATATAAAAAGGTCGGGTGTACCGTCTGCCCGTCCACAAGCATTCGCCAGGGCAGATTTGTAACAGTTCCGTATGCTTCCCCGTTGACAAAATTCCCCCATCTGCCGATACACTGTCCAATCAAAAAGCCATAAGCCCCGATATCGAGATAACGCCAAATAGAAAGTTTGTTTTTCCGACAATAGAGTATTGCCGTAACCATAGCAGCAATTACCGCGCCATAGATTGCTATACCGCCCTCCCATATGTAAAAAATGGACCATAAATTATCGCGGTACGCATCCCACGAAAAAAGCACATAATAAAGGCGTGCACCAACTATAGCTGCAGGAAGCCCCCATAAAATCAAGTTATATAAATGGTCAGGGTCCTCACCGAGGCGTTTTAACTCTCGCGTTCCACACAATGTACCGAGAAGAATTCCTATTAAAATAAAAATTGCATACCACCGAATACCGCCGCCTCCGATTGGCAGCGGTATTGCAATTTCATGCACATTCAAAACAATTCCAAGTCCCGGGAATCCAACTGTATGCATAAAGCTTTATCCCCTTTCTTTTGGCAAAATAACCGACAGTACAGCATTCTCACTACGCAGTCCGTTCTCCAACGCCGCGGTTATATCCGTAATGCGTAAATTACGCACTGCGTCGCAATAAGTCAAAAAATCACCGCCACGAAAATAGGCAGGTACAAAGCTATTGCCCACATGCTCCACATCATCCAATGCCCGCAGTGCCTTTCCTTCAACGCTGCGCTTAATTCTCTCAAAATCCGTCTCAGAGATTCCGTTTTTTCTTTTCTCTTCAATTTCGGCAAAAACAGCCTCGCGCACACGATATGGGTCATCCGACTCTCCCTCAAGCTGCATAAATGCATACCCGTTTCCCGCCGTATAGTCAAATCCATAGGAATCGCCAATAAGCTTTGCGTCATATAATTTTTTATAAAGCGGCATGCTTTTCCCAAACAAAAGGGACCCTAAAACTGCATATACAGCATCCGCATATATCGGATCTTTTATTGGTTTTTCCTTAAAGCCGAGCGCAAACATCGGTTTAGAAACCATAAAATATTGTTTCATCTCTTTTTGTACCACCTCAGGTGGCTCCTCAGGCAAATTAAAAGAAACTGAGGGCGTACGGCGGACTTCAACTGCCCCATCCACAACGCGACGCACATGTTCAGCATCTAAATCCCCCGCCACAAAAAGCACCATGTTTTCCGGGGCATAAAACGCATTGTAGCATTGATATAAGAGTGTCTTATCAATCTTTGCAATCGATTCGGCACTACCCGCAATATCAATACGTACAGGATGTTCTTTATACATACATTCTATCATGCCAAAAAAGCATCTCCACAGAGGGTCATCCCGATACATATCAATTTCCTGTCCGATAATCCCCTTTTCTTTTTCTACATTTTCTTCCGTAAAATAAGGGTTTTGCACAAAGCGAAGCAAAACATCAAGTGCCTCATAAAAATTGTCTGTCGCAGAGAAAAGATATCCTGTCATATCAAACGAAGTATAGGCATTTGCTGATGCGCCAAGCTCCGAAAACTTTTCGAAAACATTTCCCTTTTCTTCCTCAAAAAGTTTATGCTCTAAAAAATGTGCAACGCCATCCGGCACCTTAATTTTAACGTTGTCTGCCACAAATGTATTGTGCACCGAGCCGAAATTCGTCGCAAAAAGTGCGTATCTTTTTCCAAAGCCCTTTTTTTGCAGAATATAAACAGGAAGCCCACTCTCATGTACAAAACTTTCAACGGTCTCCCCGATTGTTTCGTAGGTTTTCATTCTTTTCCTCCTTCACCATCCAGGAAATAAACAGTATCCATATGCACGTTTTTGGCAATATCGCAAACATCCTCCAAGGATACGGCAGCCACTTTTTTGATTACAGTATCAATATCTGTGAATACGCCAAGCGGAAGCTGCTGCATATAGTAGCGCACCTGCGCAGATGGAGAATCCTTATAAGAACGCAGCCTGTTTTGAATTCCGTTTTTAGCGCCCGAAAGCTCTGCTTCCGATACATGTGCCGCTAAAATTTCCGCCGCTTGCTCCTCAATCGCCTGCAACGTAACCGTATAATTTGCAAACTCAATACCTGACTGCACAAAAAGCAAGCCTTTTACGCGTTCCTGCCCCGAGGATGCGTAATAACACAAACTTCTTTTTTCCCGTACCTCATTAAAGAGTTTTGAGCTGGTACCGCCACCGAACACACCGTTATAGACCATGAGTGCATAACTTGCATCTGAAAGCGGGTCCACATCCGTTCGGTACCCGATTACCAGTTTGCCTTGTTGTACGGGTTCTTTATCTCGCACATAGCGCACCTTTTCAGGTGCCGTGCGTTGTTCGCATTTGATTTCGCTTGCGTTTCTGCCACCGAATATATTTGCAAATGCCGCCATTTCTTTTTCGGCCGTTTCCACATCAAATGCACCTGCGACAAAAATATCAATCTGTGCAGTTTTCAGCATCGTTTTATACTGTGCAAAAACGTCCTTTGCTGTCATTTGGTCTAAATCCGACGCAACGCCTTCCGCACGGATGCCATATGCCTCCTCTGCACACATTTCCTCGACGCATCGAAGGAGTGCATACCGTCTTTTATCATTGACTGCACCTTCAATATCTTCTAAAAGTGCTGCCTTTTCCCTCTCAAAAATATCAGATTGAAAGCCATCGCCCTCCGTTTTGGGGTTACAAATCAGTTCTTTTAAAAGAGAAAGCATATCTCCTGTCGGGTTCCCCTCTGTATAGCAATCCGCCACCGTATCGCCCATAAATCCGACAATATGTGTTTCACCTATTTTTTCTGCAAAAGCAGAGAGCCTCGCACCGTACATATTTTCAAGTGCCATATGAACCGCTTGCTTGTCTTTGTATTGTGCACTGCCTGCTGTAAGAAGCTTTGGAATCAGCGCAATCGACGTTGCTGTTTCCCGTCGAAGTGGCATGCGAAAGAAAATAGCCTGTATACAGTTTTTAAATTTCGGATCAGGTATCAGGTGGAGCGTTATGCCCTCGGCAATGTTTCGTTTTTGCATAATGTCTTACAAGCCTCCTTTAAACTGTCTTCTTTATTATTAACAAGATTTTCCGTAACATACATAAAAAGCGTCTGCAATATTTGTCCGATTTCTATCCCTTTAAATCCCATAGCTAGAAGCGTCTCTCCATCTATGGCAAGTTCTGCAAGACTTAGCGGTTTCCCTTCTTCTTTTGCGTTTTGATACGCCATTTTTATCTCTTCATTTTGCGTATAATCTGCAAGTGTTTCCGCGGTGTTATAGCGAAGTGCCGCAATATCAAGTATTGGTGACCGCCCCGTTTTATATAGAGAAAGCTCTGTCGCTGCAAGGCGTAACTTGCGCGGCGCTTTTAATACTTCCAAGGCCTCTCCCGTGTTTTCAGCACAAAGCGTTGCCCACTTTGCTTCTGCATACTGACAGGCGGCTGCCTTTTCACATTTTACATCATCAAAGGGCAATGCTTGCGGCAATATAACCCCAAGAACCTTTTTCATTCCCTTATAATGATGTAATTTTGCTACCGCAAACGTTTTGGTAAGCTCCGCAAAAATACGTTCATGACTCACATTTTTAAGCATATATGCTAATTCTTCTGCCGCATGGAGCGTATCCATGTCTATTGTAAAATCAAGCTGTGCTGCAAATCGAAAACAACGCAATATTCGCAAGGCATCCTCAGAAAAACGAGTTTTTGCGTCTCCGACCGTTCGGATTACCCGATTTTCCAAATCCTTTTGCCCACCACATATGTCCAAAATTCCTTTTTTCGGATGATAAGCCATTGCATTGATTGTGAAATCTCTGCGGTACAAATCTTCTTCTATATTCGATAGGAATTGTACATTCTCAGGTCTTCGGCATTCTGCATACGCCCCATCCTTCCGAAAGGTTGTCACTTCGACCGCACTGTCTCCAAAAAACACAGTCACTGTGCCGTGTTTAATCCCCGTCGGTACAGTATGGGGGAACAAACCTATTACCTCATTCGGTAATGCACTCGTCGCAACATCAAAATCTGACGGCGTTCTGCCAAGTAAAGCGTCACGCACACCGCCGCCCACAACATATGCCGCAAAACCTGCCTTTTCAAGCGTGTCACAAACTGTTAAAATATGCAGCGGCAAGGGAATCATACGCATGCACCTTCCGCCACATGCTCAATAATAAATTCGCAAAGCCGTTTTGTGGCATTTTGCGGCGATACAGATCGTATCCCTTCTCTGAGATTTTCTCGACGCCAGCCATTTTTCAAAAACTGATATACCGCCTCATCCAAAGGAAAGGTTTCGCTGACCGCCATCGCAAGACCGTTATTTAACAGAAATTCTCTGTTCCTGTCTTCATGCCCTGGTATGGGATTCATTATAATAACAGGCACACCTTTTGCGAGTGATTCTGAAAGCGTAAGCCCTCCGGGCTTTGTTATCATAAAATCTGCCGCATCCATCATAATATCCACATTGTCTACAAATCCATAGGAATAAAGTGTATGCCGATGTTTTTGCTTATCAATGTTCCGCTTTGCGCGAACATTATTGCCGCAAACGCATACAATTTGAAAGTCCATATCTATATTATCTATTTTCTGCACATTTTTTGCCATGTTACCGTAGCCCATGCTGCCCATCATAACTAAAATGGTCGTCTTATCTTCGATCCCCAATTGGCGGCGAGCCTCTGCCTGCGGCATAATGGACGAAAATTTTTCCCGTATCGGTATCCCAAACGGCAATATTTTACCGGCAGGAATTCCTTTCCTTGCACATTGGTAATTTAATAGTTCAGTAGCTGTTACATAATAATCTAAATCTGTATTCTCCCAATACGGATGAATTGTAAAATCTGTGACAATACCAATTGTTAAGATATCCGGAATATGCGGTGCAAGATATGTAATGTGTACCGCCGTAAAGACATGCGTTGAGATAATGACATCCGGTTTATAGGTTTCAATATATTTTAAGAGTTTCTGCCCGACCATACTGTTTGTCAGGCGACTTATCGAAACAGGCGAACGCCGATTCTCACTTTTCTCCGCATGACGATAAAATTTCCCGAACATATGCGGTACATAGTGCGTGCTTGTAAGATATCCCTTTTCCACCGAATCACTTAAAAACTGATTCGCATACTTATAGACATCTAAAACCGCGCTCTCTACTTTATGCTCATTTAAATATTCAGAAATTGCCATCGCAGTCTGATTATGCCCCTGTCCTGCTGAAACAGTGAGTATTAAAACTTTCATCGAATCCACTTCCTTTCTACTTGTTGTCACCAAAACACGGACTTTGCATACTATGATATTGAAACAGCCTCTTGCTGTTAAAAAGTTAAATTTTTAAGGAGGACATAAGTATGAATTTATTTGGCAGTTCCAATGGTTGCGGGAATAACTCCTGTATTTGGATTATCCTCATTCTGATTCTTGTTTTCTGCTGTGGTTGCGGCAATTCTGTCGGCGGCACAAGCACAAACAACTGTTGCAATCCCTGTTGTGACTAAATGACAGCTATTTCTTTGCAGAAAGGAGAAAAAAATGCAAAACAACTGTTGTCTGAGTTCCCAAAATAATTGTTGCGAGTGGATTCTCTGGATTGTTTTGATCATCATCATTTTAAACTGCTGCTGCAATTAGTATTGGAATGCACCGTCCTGCCTTATTATTAGCAGGACGGTTTTTCTTTTGTTTCTAAAAAACGTTTCAGTGCAGAAAGCGCAATTGAACGATGACTAATTCTGTCCTTCACAGCACTGTCAAGTTCAGAAAAAGTACCGCCTTCCTCCTGTACCAAAAAAACAGGGTCGTAGCCAAATCCGCCCGTACCTCGTGGTGCGCGTGTAATGATACCACGACATTCTCCCACAAAGACTTCTTCCTCTCCCTCGGGCGTCACATAGGCAATTGCGCAGATAAAGACTGCCCCGCGGCGTTCATCCTCCGTATACTCGAGTTCTTTCAGAAGCTTATCTACGCGTTCTCCATCCGTAGCATTCTCCCCTGCATACCGTGCCGAATAGATGCCCGGTGCACCATCGAGCGCGTCCACACAAAGCCCCGAATCATCCGCTACCGCCGCCATACCACTTCGAGCGCAAACCGCTCTCGCCTTTATCAGTGCATTTTCCGCAAAACTATTTCCATTTTCTTCTATTTCTTCATTGATACCCGCTTCAAGCATAGACTGCATCTGCATCATCGGTAAAATACGCCTGAATTCTCGCATTTTTCCTTCATTTCGGGTTGCAATTACTAACAATTTTTTCACTTCCTTTATAGGATATTGCCTATTATATCACACTTCACTTCTTTTTGCAAATCTTTTAATTTTATAAATTTTTAAAAAAACTCTTGTAAATCATGAAAATATGTGCTATAATTTTTATGTTTCTATTGAAGTCAAGGAGGTGTTTATATATGGCAAAGTGTGATTTTTGCGGCAAGGGTGTATCTTTCGGTATTCAGGTCAGTCACTCGCACAGAAGAACAAACAAAATGTGGAAGCCAAACGTAAAAAGGGTTCGTGCCATCGTTTCCGGTACGCCGAAAACTGTTCACGTATGTTCTCGCTGCCTGCGTTCCGGTTTGGTAACACGCGCATAGTGTATGCCTTGTTCATGGGATTGAGGAGATATTTGTGCATGCACGAATATCTCTTTTTTCATGCACAACATTTTTACGCTTGAAAAATGGAAAGGAATGAATGAAATTGAAATATAAGCGACGGTGGGGGGACCGTGCTGATGGTAGATTACTTCGTACATTACCGCCGATTTCCAAAGTGTCTCCCTATATTATGAAAAATCGAACAGGTGCGCAAAATACAGTACATTACAGAATTGACATAAGCAGTATTGAAGCATATATACGCAAAAAAAGACAGGAAGGTCTTCGGAATTTCGGCGTGCTGCATGTCTTAGTTGCCGCCTATATCCGTACTGTCGCCAAACGTCCTGCCATCAATCGTTTTATTGCTGGCCAAAAGATTTATGCTCGCCATAATGTCGAAATTAACATGAGCATCAAGACAGAAATGACGCTTGATGCCACTGACACCATGATAAAACTTGTTTTTAGTCCTGATGCTACGGCGGACGATGTGTACCATGCTTTCTCCGCCGAAATCGAGAAAAACCGTCAAGCAGAGGGCACGGAAAGCAGTTTTGATAAGACAGCACGTATTTTGCAATATATTCCCGGTTTATTTCTGAAGTTTGCCGTTGGTTTTTTACGATTTTTGGACTATTTCGGTCTTTTACCGCGTGTACTTTTACACGTCAGCCCCTTTCACGGGTCATTGGTGATTACATCGATGGGTTCCTTGGGTATACCACCCATTTATCATCATTTATATGACTTTGGCAATGTTCCGCTTTTTATTGCCTACGGTGCAAAAAAGCAGGATGTTGTGTTGCATAAAGGGACCGGTGATGTCTCTTTGAAAAAGTTTTTAGACTTTACTGTGTCAACTGACGAACGTATTTGTGATGGCTATTATTTTGCCTCCGCACTCAAATTTTTACGCAGCACCTTAGAAAATCCTGATGTTTTAGATTTGCCGCCAGATGCAGTGATTGCAGATGTTCAATAATAAAGCACCCGCCCCGCAAAATGAACAGGTCCAGTAAAAATGGACAATAGAAAAAACGCCCTCCTATGGTAGAATAAAAGAAACTACCATAGGAGGATTTTTTTATGCCCAGAGAATACCGACATATAAAGGAATACAGAAAAGAA
>JAZNUV010000036.1:0-2740 GCA_045592445.1 Clostridia bacterium
AGTGGAGGCATATACATGCCTCACGCACAACACCAATTAACGGCCATAAGCCGCTACGAAGCCCCCAACTACGGCCCCGTTCGGTGGGAATTTTCATAACGATTAAAATTCCGTAAACTTCGGTACTTCTGAACGAAAACAGAATTTTGGTCAGCAGGCCACCGAAGCCTGCAAGCATAATGGTATCCAAATTTTCATCCACACCCGTACCGGTGGTTCCGCACATTGCTGCTTTGTGACTATAAGGGACTTGTTGCAATTTTCGTCTGCAAAATCTGAGTGGCAATTCCCTGTGCTTCTCGTAATAGTTGGGATTCTTAATTCATATGCCGTGTCTTGTGCAGATGCTATTGCTGTCACTGTGCAGCGGGCTTTCCCTGGTGCGTCAAGGCTGCAGAACTACGCCCTGTATCCTGCGTGTTCAGTGATCTTGGCACGCACCCGAAACAGTATCGAGCCTATTGTGCCACATCGACTGTCTGTCCGTAAAGTCATTGGACAAAGTGTTTTCCGTGCGAGAGTTTTGATTTTGAATTCCTCCTTCGTAACTGAAAATATATTTTGACTCCGTACAGGCTCATTGCCCGCTGAAGACCAAAACCGAAGGAAAGAGAATTAACTCCCTACACTTAAGTAATATGAGTTTTGGCCCGAAAAGTCAAGGGGTGCATTTGAATTTTCTGTAAATTGTCGTGCCAATACGTCTTTTGTTTACATTATTTCCATCCAGTATATAAAGGAAACTGCCTACATGAGCATAGTGGCTCACATAGGCAGTTAATGCCTATTAAATCAGCATACGGACGATGCATCAATTTCCTTTGAAAAAATTAGCATCTTATGCTTCTAGCAAATCTTCTACATCATTTTTTAACGCTTCGTTATCTCTTTTTCCGTTGCTGTGCACTGGGAAAGAGTCACGAATCTTATAATGGGTAGGAACTGCGCAAGCGTCGAGATTATCAATACAATTCTTATGTATTCTTGCGATGATTTCGCGTTCGTTTTGATTGTTTTTGTCTGCCAGAATGACATGGGCAACGACCATACCCCCGTTTGTCGTTTGCACGACTTTGCAATCGCTAACCGAGGCATCCTGCAAAATCACATTTTCAATATCAAATTGGAACATGCGCGTACCATCGCCTGTGTAATAGCAGTCCGTTGCACGACCAAGGATAAAAACCTCGCCGTCTTCATCTACATAACCGATATCGCCAGTACAACCCCAAACGGTTCCGTTTTTATCTTTGTAGAAATACTCATTTGTGGCTTGTTCGTTCTTATAATATCCCTTCATGCAAGCCGGAGAGTCAACTCTGATCTCACCGCGTTCTCCGTATTTCTTTTCTTCATTAGTATCAACATCAAACGCAGAAATAGTAACGCCCTTTATGGGATAACCTACGCCATTTAATTTGCTATATTTAAACGATGATACAGTTGCAGAGCCGCCCAATTCGCACATACCATATCCTTTCATCAAAGGAACTGTCATATTGTGTGCCTTAAAGAAATTGTTGATTGCGACTTCTTGCGCCTTTAATATCTTCTCGCCGCCCGTAATAGGATAACGCATATTGGAAAGATCAATATTTTCACATTCTTTTGCCTTTATCAAGCCCAACCAAAGACTAGTTGCAACAACCGTCATATTGGGTTTATATTTAACCATATCCTTCACAAACGTATCAACAGAGAACACAGGTTCCAAAATCAATGTCATACCGTGTGCAACAGGATTAAGCATAGACAAGACATTTCCGGTTGAAAACCAAATCGGTACCATTGTAAGGAAGGTATTTCCTCTTTCGTGGGGAAAGTCTTTGCTTTGGAAATGCGTAAAGATTGCATTGACACCATCGTTTGTCAACACAATGCCTTTTGATGCGCCAGTTGTTCCGGAAGAGTAAACCATAACCACAGGTCTGTTCGCTTCGTATTCAACTTCTGTTTCGGTATTGTAAGAGTTTCCGGACTTAACAAAAGCATCCCAGGAGCAATAGCGCTTGTCATTTGCACAGAACTCAATCAGATCTTTAGATTTCGCAGATTTAATTTCAACAAGTTTTCTAACAAGAATGGGCAAAGAAGAAATTGCGGGCAAAACAACAATTTTAGTCGAATTGATGCTTTTAATTGCATCTTTCATATATGAGAACATCGCATCCAGAATTATTGTGACCTTAGATTCTGCCTCGTTTAATCGAGCAACTTTTTGTTCTGTTGTAAACAAAGGATTGATAAAGTTTGCCAAAGCACCAATTTTGCTGCAAGCTAAAACTAGGCATAGAGCTTCGGGGGTGTAGGAAAGGCACATGCTAACACAATCGCCTTTTCCAACCCCGTTTGCTTTTAACGCTTTTGCGTATTTCTCGGTCATATCAAACATCTTTGCGTATGATGTTTTAAAACCGTTGAATATGATTGCGATATCATTTTTATGCGCAATATTGCTATCGTAAATATTGCGATAAACAGTTTTTTGAGGGATCAAATCCTTTGTCCACTCTTCCGTGTAATGCTTTAACCATGGTTTGTCGATGGACGGATACCCCGTCATTTGTTTTTCTGTAGACATAAATTATCTTTCCTCCATAAAATAAAAAGTGCGGCTACCGAAGTAACCGCACAAAAAACGCAAACTCCGATAGTCGCCAAACTAAGTCAATATAAGAGCATTTCTGCAATTATGCTGATGGAATTTGCATTTTTATCAAATTCTTAGCAAAATTGCAAA
>JAZNUV010000037.1:0-12098 GCA_045592445.1 Clostridia bacterium
ACACCGCTTGAAAAACGATGTCAGTATGTTGCCTAAAATTTAATATTTGCTACCATAGGGTTTTTTTGTGCTGTCTGCACAAACTGGTGCACACCAAAAACGGTTTCCGTGCTTTTTGTTTGCTATTTTACAACGGATATGTGGGATGGCATATCCGGATGTGCCGATAGGTAGGCGCACATGTCTTTTGAAATTTCCTCGCCGGGTGCTAAAACGGCAGTGCCGGGTGGATAGCGAAATACGGCCTTTGCCGCAATACGCCCTGCGGCAGTATGCAAAGGCACTGTTTCATGCGCAGCATAAAAAACTTTGCGCGGCGTCATCCTCGCCACAGAGGCGGGCGGCATGACAGCAGGATAAGGCGCGGGAGGAAAGTCGGCAGCAAGCTTCAGAAGTGATTGAACCGCATCAGGTGTGTCGGCGGGCGTAACAATACATACTGCACTATGTGAACCTGTCATTTCGGGTACAATATTGTGCTTTTCCAAAATCTTTTCAGCAGCAAACCCGTCACAAAGCAGAGTCAGCCGATACGGCTCACAATCACAGAGTAAATTTGACGGTGCATTTTCCATAATCACGCGGTAAAGCACGTCCCATTTTTCCGCACTGGCCTCTGCTGCATCACGTGCCGTGTCAATACTTGCTAACAAAAGATACGATGGGCTGGTGGATTGGAAAAGGCGAAGTGCCGCTTCCGCGCGCTCACAAAGAGACGGATTGCCAACATGAAAAACGGCGGCGCCGGTCAGGGCGGGCAACGTTTTATGGTAACTTTGCACACAAAGGTCTGCTCCCGCGGCGAGTGCCGTGGGCGGACAGTGCGGGGCAAAGGCAAAATGTGCACCATGTGCCTCATCTACCAGGAGCAGGAGGTTGTTTTTTCGACAGAAAGCTGCTATTTCGGAGAGGGGTGCACTCATGCCGAATGCATTGGGTGATGTAATAAAAACAGCACGTGCATTTGGATTTTCATGAAATTTTTCAGCAATTTCCGCCACGGTCGGCGGATAAAATGCACCGAGTGACGGCAGAAAAGCACCGCGGACATATAAGGGCACTGCCCCGCAAACCGCAAGTGCGGCATAAACAGAGATGTGACAGGCACGGTCTACAATAATAGAATCGCCTTCTTGTAATGTAGCAGTCAGCATCGCCAGTATACCACAGGTCGAGCCGCCCGTTGTAAAGAAGGAGCAATGTGCGCCTGCTGCCGCGGCACAAAGCGTTTCCGCTTCGCGGATACAACCTTGAGGGGCTAAGAGATTGTCCGTTTCTGAAAGCTCTGTTACATCAAAAAGGCATGCCGATTCAGGCAAAAGCCCGGCGGCGTGCCCCTTGTGACCGGGCATATGGAATCTTGTTGCGTTTCGGCGGGCGTAGCGCATAACTGCGTCCGCAAGAGGTGTTTTAGACATATTTTTGTCAAGCCTTTCATAAAAATGAAGTAAAAACGAAAGGAAAATCGTAAAATGAAAAAACGGAGAAGAAAGAAAGTATTGCGTAAAAAACACCGTTTTTTGCTGCAGAGTATGGCAGGAATATTGCTTTTCGCCGTCGGCTTTTGCACAATGCAGTTTTCACCAACGGGAAAGGATATGCTTTTGAAAATCCTGACAGTCAGTATGGATATTTCCGAATGGACGGAAAAAGCAGCCTCGTTTTTACCGAAATAAGAAAAACGAGGCCATTTGCTATTCGTTTTGTAAAAAGCGAAGCGTGGGATGTTCGCAACTTGCCCGCAATGCGGCCATATCTTCCATAAGGCGCGCAAGCTCCTCCGCCACCGCGTCGGACTTATGCTTTTCCTCTTTATAAACCGAAGCCGTCTTGCTCGCAGGTGATTCTAAAAGAAGTGCGTTGGCACGGTCTGATATTTCGTTATACTGCACAGTGTAGTCCGTACGCTTTTCCGTTTCCGAAAATGGGATATTCGCCTCGGCAAAAGCGTTGCGCACCGCTTCGGCGCCTTCGGGTGCAGCGGCATTGTATATAGCTTCGGCATCAGGCGCGGACGAATAAAAGGTGATTTCATACTTGATCAGAGAAGACAATGGGGCGAACTGCGCATCATCATCTTCGCTTGTCTCAGCACTTCGCATACGATTCGGTTTAGGTGTTATGGTTTGGATGGGCGAAACCGTGTTCGGAATAGCTGAGGGAGACAAAACAGTTGGCACAGCGCTACGTTTTGGAACGGATGTGCTTTTTCCCACAGAGACAGTCGGTAGGGGTGTATGTGCCGGCTCCGACAAATCGGGGGACGGCATTTCGACAGCTATAGAATCCATATAGCCGTCTAAAGGAATTTGTGGCGTTTCCGTCTGCCCCCAAAGTACTACGAAAAGCAAAAAGCAGGCAGCAACAGCGGAAGGGATGTGCCAATACCGAAAGAGAAGCGGGCGCTTTTGTGTGCGCATCTTTTTATTTTCAGCTGCAACTTTTGTCAAAATTTCATCCGAAAGACCGCTTGGCGCGGACACGGTTTCGAAAGTGGAAACCATCTTTCTTAAGGAGCGTAAATGTTCACAGCGGCAATGGCAGGATGAGCAAGCGGCGAGGTGATCCTCTACCGCTATACACGCTGACGGCTCCAACATTTCATCTATATAGGGACTCAAAAGGGGAAGTATATCATTACAGTTCATGCTTTGTAATCCTCCTTACTGCTTAGACCATTCAATTCCCCAAAAAGTTCCCGATTTTTCAAAACTCTTTTTAAAAGCAAATTTCTTGCCCTTGAAATTCTGGATTTTGCGGTGTTTAGCGGCACTTTTAAAATTTCTGCCGTTTCAGCGTAGGAGAATCCTTTTATGTCCCGCAGGAAAATCGCAAGTCGATATTCCTGCGGTAAGGACGTGATTGCAAGCCTCAAAAACCGTTGCCGTTCCGCAATTAAAGAAATCTCCTCGGGTGATGCGCCTGTGTCTGCAATTTGAAGAAAAGCATCATCTGCTTCCAAACTTACAGCAGTATGATGCTGTTTTTGGCGCAACATATCATGACATACATTTACAGCAATGCGGTAAATCCATGTACGCAAGGAGGACGCCGCACGAAATTGCGGCAGAGCTTTAAAGATTTTAATAAAGGTGTCTTGTGAGGCATCCTTTGCATCATGTTCGTTTCCGAGCATGGACATTGCCACCGCATATATCTGCGGTGTATATTCCCGTACCATTTCCTCAAAGGCGATGCCGTCCTGCGCCAGAAGGCGCGTAATCAAATCTTCGTTCATTTTCTCACTTTTCCGAATAAATCGGCACAATAACTCTTATGTTTACAAATCTATCATACCATATTCTAAAAAAAAAGCAAGCGTTTCCTGCATTTTTACAAAAAATTTGCTACAGGTTTATAAGGGGTGCAGAAAAATTTAAAAAAAGTATTGACAAACGCGCAATTTAATGCTATAATCTTACAAGAGTTAGGATATGCTAACTCGGAATATGATTGGTTCAAAGGTGATACATATGAGTTTGGCAAAAGCGGAGGAAGGAAAAGAATATATTATAAAGGGTATAGAAACGGATGATGCGGAGCTGAACGCATTTTTATTTTCGTTAGGGTGTTACAGCGGAGAGGCCATTACCGTAATTTCAAGGAAGAGGGATAGCTATGTTGTTTCTATAAAAGACGCAAGATATAGTATCGACAGGCAGCTTGCGGAAGCAATTTCTGTGGAAGCATAAAAAGCGGTATAGCCGTTATTTATTTTAGCCAGTAGTTAGTTTTGGCTAACTGAATACAAGAAGGAGAAGAAAACGATGAGAATAGCTTTGGCTGGTAATCCGAATTCAGGGAAAACCACAATGTATAATGCGCTGACGGGCGCAAACGAAAAGGTCGGCAACTGGGCGGGTGTTACGGTAGAAAAAAAGGAACATCTGATGAAGAAGGCGTATTGGGGTACGGCGGAGACCCTGATAGCGGTCGATTTGCCCGGGGCGTATTCTATGTCCCCTTTCACGGCAGAGGAGAGCGTTACGAGCGAATACGTAAAAAATGAAAATCCCGATGTTATTATCAATATTATAGATGCGACAAATTTAAGCCGCAGTCTGTTTTTTACGACGCAGCTTTTAGAACTCGGCATTCCGATGGTTGTGGCACTGAATAAGCAGGATATTAATGAAAAAAAAGAAACAAGGATTGATACGGCACTGCTTTCTGAAAAGCTCGGATGCCCTGTTTTGGAAACGGTTTCAACAATGGGGGATGGCCTTTCGGCGCTTATGACGGCGGCAGTCGCACGTGCGGGCGAAAAGCAAGCGGCACCTTATATTCAGGGTGTGATTGACCTGACCAGCAAAGAAGAGGTCGAGGCGGCAGACAGAAAGCGCTTTGCCTTTGTTAATCAAATCGTAAAGCAGGTAGAAACGCGAAAAATACATACAAGGGATAAAAGCTATGGAGATAAAATTGACGCGGTACTGACAAATAAGTGGCTCGGCATTCCGATTTTTGCTATCATCATGTTTTTGGTGTTCCAGATTTCACAGGCGTGGGTTGGCCCATGGATTGCGGAAGGCTACACTTTTGAAAACGGCACTTCCATTCCTGGCCTTGTGACCTTCATTGAAATGTTTGGAGAATGGGTGAGCGGAATTTCGGAAAATGTGCATCCGCTTTTACGGTCCATTTTGGTAGAGGGAATTATCGGAGGCGTAGGTGCGGTTGTCGGTTTTCTGCCGCTGGTAATGGTGATGTACTTTCTGATCGCGCTCCTTGAGGACTGTGGCTATATGGCGAGGGTATCAGTCATCTTAAACCCGATTTTCAAAAAAGTGGGGCTTTCGGGGAAATCCGTTATTCCCTTTATTATTGGAACGGGCTGCGCCATTCCCGGCATTATGGCGTGCCGCACAATTCGAAACGAACGGGAGAGAAGGGCAACGGCAATGCTTACACCCTTTATGCCCTGCGGTGCAAAACTACCCGTAATCGGTCTTTTTGCAGGTGTGTTTTTTGAGAAAACAGCATGGGTGGGTACGCTTATGTATTTTGTCGGCATTTTGTTGATATTTCTTGGCGCTTTGGCAGTCAACAAAATTACGGGGCGCAAAAAAAGCAAATCCTTCTTTATTATTGAAATGCCCGAATATAAGGTACCTTCTTTAAAAAGGGCGTTCATCTCAATGTGTGGACGCGGATGGTCGTTCATTGTAAAAGCAGGTACGATTATCCTGCTTTGCAATGCGCTTGTGCATATCATGCAGTCGTTTAACTGGAAATTGCAACTTGTGGAGGAAGCAAATGAATCCATTCTCGCGTCGGTAGCGTCCCCCATTGCATTTCTCTTGATTCCCCTCGGTTTTGGCGTATGGCAGATGGCGGCGGCAGCAATTACAGGTTTTATTGCGAAGGAAAACGTCGTCGGTACGCTCGCAGTGTGCTACGGGATTACCAGCTTTATTGATACAGAAGAAATGGCGCTTTTGGGTGGCGCAAGCGAGGTGGCGGCTATATTTGGTATTACCAAAGCGGCGGCACTTGCATGCCTTATGTTTAATCTTTTCTCACCGCCCTGTTTTGCGGCAATTGGGGCTATGCACTCGGAAATCCGAGACAGAAAATGGATGCTTGGTGGGATTATGCTGCAGCTCGGCACAGGGTATACCGTGGCGTTTTTAACCTATCAAATCGGTACGATTATTTCAGATGGCAAGGTGGGGCAAGGGTTTGTACCCGGACTATGTGCCGTTTTATGTATGCTTTTTGCATTGGTGTATTTGATGGTAAAACCAAAAAAGGCGGAGATGTAATCAATGATGGAAAATGTGGGTGTGGCGTTACTTTTGCTGGTTATACTCGGCGGTGCCGGTTTCTATGTATACAAGGCAAAAAAACAGGGCAGTGTATGCATAGGTTGCCCGCATGCTAAAACATGCGGGAAAAAGACCTGCTGTGGTGGAGGCGAAGAAAATGCAGATATATGATATAAAGGGCATGCACTGTGCGGCGTGCAGTGCGCGTGTGGAAAAAGCGGTTTTAGCGGTAGAGGGCACAAAAACGTGTGCGGTGAGCCTTCTGACGAATACCATGCAGGTGGAGGGGACGGCATCACCTTCCGATATCATAGCGGCGGTAGAAAAGGCAGGATATGCGGGCGCATTGCATGGCGCGAAGGAAGATACAGGCGACACACTCGGCAAGGACAATCAGAAGGAGATACGGGCAGAGAAACACCGCCTTTTGGTTTCGCTCGTCCTTTTATTGGGGCTTATGTATCTTTCTATGGGCCACACAATGTTCGGTTTGCCCCTGCCGCATATGCTTGCGCAAAATGCGGTAGCACTGGGGCTTTCCCAACTTCTTTTGGCGGGGCTTATTATGGTTGTAAATCAGAAGTATTTTATAAACGGCTTTCGTGGCGTACGGCATGGCGCACCGAATATGGATACCCTGGTCGCAATGGGGTCCATGGCGGCGTTTTTATATAGCACGGTAATGCTTTATGATATGATTTTGAAGGGCGTTTCCCATCTTCATGACATGTATTTTGAATCTGCCGCAATGGTGCTGACGCTCATAACACTCGGAAAAATGCTGGAGGCGAAGGCGAAGGGGAAAACCACGAGCGCAATACAAGGCCTTGTGCGGCTTACACCGCAAAATGTAACCATAATGAAAGACGGGCAGGAACACACGGTGCGCGTCGATAAAGTTGCAGTCGGTGATGTTTTCGCGGTACGCCCGGGGGAACGCATCCCCGTCGATGGCGTAATTATAAAAGGCGAGAGCGCAACCGATGAATCCGCAATTACGGGGGAGAGCATCCCCGTCGATAAAAGAGAGGGAGATACGGTCATTGCGGGGACGCTTAACCAATCGGGATATATAGAATGCACAGCTACGCGCGTTGGCGCGGACACAACGCTTTCACAAATTATACAGACAGTTCGCGATGCTGCCGCCCAAAAAGCGCCGATTGCAAAGCTTGCAGACAAGGTTTCAGGTGTGTTTGTACCGATTGTAATTTTGATTGCGCTTGCCACCTTCGCAATATGGCTTTTGGCGGGCAAAAACTTTGGTTTTTCACTCGCACGAGCCATTTCTGTATTGGTCATAAGTTGCCCGTGCGCTTTGGGGCTTGCTACGCCCGTCGCCATTATGGTCGGCAGCGGCGTCGGCGCAAAAAGCGGGATTTTATTTAAAACGGCAACATCACTCGAGCAAACGGGGAAGGCAAAGATTGTAGCGCTTGACAAAACGGGCACGATAACGACGGGTACACCCCACGTCACTGACATTGTGCCATCTGTGGAATCCATGCGCGATGTGCTTTTGGAAACGGCAGTCACCTTAGAAAAAAAGAGTGAGCATCCGCTTGCGAAAGCCATTATGGACTATGCAAAAATGCAAGACATCACACCAAAGATGGTCACAAATTTTAAAACGTTGTCGGGAAGCGGAGTTTGCGCCATGGAAGGCAATGTGGAAATCTGCGGTGGTAATCTGCCGTTTATACGGGAGAAGGCTACTGTTTCGGCAGAAATGCAGAAAAAGGCGGACGACATGGCAAGCGAAGGGAAAACGCCGCTTTATTTTTCCAGAGCAGGAGAGCTTTTGGGTATTTTAGGTGTTTCAGATAAAATGAAGGATGACAGTGCTGCGGCGGTAGCAAGCCTTCAAAAAATGGGACTTCGGGTTGTAATGCTGACGGGGGACACCGAGAAAACGGCAGCATCCATCGGCCATGCGGTGGGGATTGATGAGATATACGGCGCAGTAACGCCGACGGAAAAGGAAAAAATTATTTCTGATTTGAAAAAAAGTGCCCCCGTGATTATGGTGGGGGACGGGATCAATGATGCGCCCGCATTGACAAGTGCAACGGTGGGCATTGCCATCGGCACGGGTACAGATATTGCAGCGGATGCGGCGGACGTTGTGCTTATGAAAAGCCGCGTATCTGATGTGGTGACGGCTGTTCGTATCAGTCGCGCCGTATATCGCAATATATGCGAAAACCTATCTTGGGCATTTCTGTATAACATAATCGGCATTCCGCTTGCGGCGGGCGCCTTTATTGCACCTTTAGGGCTTACCTTAAATCCGATGTTTGGGGCTGCTGCCATGAGCGTTTCGAGCGTTCTGGTGGTATCCAACGCATTGCGACTGAATTTTATAAAATTAAACGAAAAAAAGAAGAAGGAGAAGAAAATGGAAAAAACTATGAAAATCGAAGGCATGATGTGCCCGCATTGCGAGGCACGTGTTAAGGGCATACTGGAAGGCATGGCGGGCGTTTCGGAAGCCGTCGTGAGCCATGAAAGCGGCACGGCACGCGTTGTGATGCAGGAAACGCTTGCACCCGAAACCCTGAAAGCGGCAGTGGAGGCAGAGGGGTATACCGTAACGGATATTCTGTAAAGTATTTTATATGAAAAAGAGTGCGACGGATTTGTCGCACTCTTTTTCGTATTTGTTTGTTTATTGTCCGAAAAACTTTTTATACATAGGATGATAAAACATGGGTTTTTGTAAATCAGGCTTAAAATCAGCCTTCAGATTTTAAAAACTTCATATTTGTAATGCCACACTTATGATACCGATGCGACCATAAAAGACGCAGCTGGTCACTGAGTTTTTCATAAAATTCTTTTGAAACGGCTTTTCGAATGTCCCCGAATATCGGTGCAACAGAGGTATACTGCACAATGCGAATTTTGACTGTAGTGCCAAGATATGCATGCGGAATCTCCCAACAGAAATCAGAAAGACGACCGCCCAAAGGAACTTCATTTATGAAAAGGCAGGTGTAAAGTTGAGAACTGTCAAAAGTGAGTGCACACGGCGTTTTCGGAATATCAATATCAGCCGTAAAGGAAAGTGCGCCCGCATATTGCGAAAGAGTGGAGCACTCTAAATTTCCCTGCGAAACCGTTTGGGGAAGCTGCCTTATTTCTGCGTGCACATTGGATGCAAAATGACCGCAGAGGAAAGCAATGGGCAAGTAAAAATCATGCGGGGCGATGGTATCAGTTGTAACCGTGTGTTTACCCTTTGTCAGCGTAAAGGCATCCGTGCATTTGTAGAGTGAGTTGAGCCCTTTCATGAGAGAGGTGCATTCTCTCTTTGGAGCGAGCTTTATATTGTCAAGGGTAATTGTTCCGTTAAAACGGTAATCCCTCACTGCAATCTGTATATCTTCCAGAGTTTCTTCTGCATAAAAGGTGTATGACATCTGATTTTCGTTAAAATAGAAGCGTAGGGTGTTATCATTTGAAAGGTCGAGGGAGAAATCTGTTTTTACATCACACAGAACAGGGGTGGGCTTTTGGATTGGATCGCCCGAGGTGTAATGCCCTCTGCCGTTTATGGTAAGCGGTGTTTTTTTGCCCTTTGTACAAAGTGTGAGATTTCTCTTCTCCGGCGTATCACTTAGATCTAAAAGTACATAGCTGCCGTCTTTATATTTGCGTACAAAAAGTTCATCTGCCATTTCATCGTTTTCAAGTACATAAAAGTCCCGCGGGACATGCATTTTCACATCAGAAAGAATGGTATCTGCGTCAAATGTATCGTCATCGGTGATTTCGATAAGGTATGCGCCTTCGGGGACAGTCTCTTCCTCATCAATGAATTGCCATTGGAACTGAGCACGGATGAGTTTTTTAACAAGTGTGTATATCCTCTCACTTGTTAATTTTTCCTTTTTAGTGCCTAGATGCTTTGCGGTCTTTGTGGCAGGATAGCGGATTACAACCTCAGAAGCTATGGATTTACGTGCGTTTTTAGCGGCCAAAGCAGCAGTTTTGCCCAAAGCGCTATATCCTTCAAACCACGGATTTGTATAGCACATAGGATTATAATAAAATGGCTTTTCTACATTGCCGCGTGCATCGAGTGGCGACACAGCAAGCGTGTAGTGATCTATACCAAAAAGAGAGGTGAGCTATATCATTTGCTCGACCTTTGCGGGAACAATATCGGTAGGACTTAAAGCAAAAAGCTCACCAAGAGCGCCGTTTTTGGATACACGTGCAGCAGCCTCCGCGCAGCCCAAGGTCAACCATTCCGCTGTATCAATCGTTGTATTTGTTTCAATATCATCAATGCCCGGCAGAGAAAAACCGCGGAGTGCACAAATGGTATTGCCGCACGTTTTTACAGCTGCATAGAGATTGGTTTCATCCATGGTGTGCCCCGTCAGCATAACATTGTGAGAAACACAAAAATTGTTAATTTTATTTACAAAGTTTTTGCGATATAACGTGCCGAGAAGAGGCCAAAAATTTTTATGAAATGCCTCCGAAGGGGATATCATATCGGTAAATAAGTCACGACCGCATGCTTCTTTATAAAATATTTCCAAGTCTTTTGTATAAGGATAGTCGCCGCCGCCTCGGAGAGATTCTGAAAAATCAGGTTCGTCCGTAAAAAAGCCCTGGATAACTGTACCGAAATATTTCCCGAAATGCTTGTAATATACTTCATGGGTGTTTTTGAGAAAGGCATCCACGGCATCTGGATTTAATATATCCGCATATTTTTCATAACGCAATAAGGTGCATGCTCCGTCCTTTACCTTCACACCTTGTGCAAAAAATTCAGGATTATCCTGCATAACCTTACCGCTACATGTGCCTGAGGGCCAGTTGTATTCATCATATATCCATATATGCATATTTTCTCTTTCGGCGGCTTCTATAATATAGCCACAAACCTCTATCCATCTGTCAGACATGTACGGGATTTCACAACCGGAACGTGCGTATATCAGAAATTGTTGTATGCCTTGTTTGGCATAAGAATTGATTACATCGTTTATTTCTTCCTGTGACGGGTTGCCCGTAATGGCGCCCATGGGAATGAGTGGGTTTTTCATAGGGAACACATCCTCTTTATTTCAAATATTTTTGACTTGATTATAACACGAGAATATGATATACTCAAGAAATAAAAGAAAATAAAATGTTTCTAAAACAAACGAAATGGGGGATTTGGTTGGAAATTTTTGTTCGCCATGCAGTGAAAACAGGAAATCTGCCGAATTGTTTTATGACAAAATCGTATGATGACCGTATGTTGTATATTCTGTCAGGAAAAGGGAAAATTATTTTTACGGATAAAGAAAAAGATATTGCTGCAAACACATTATGCTACTACCCGGCGGGAACAGCATATCTGCCCTTATCATCTCAAACGGACCCGCTTGAATTTATTACTGTCAATTTTGATTTTGTACGGGATTTTGAAGAGATAAGCAAAGTACTGTCCCCTGTTCGGGAAACGGATTTTATACCTGAAAATATACTTTGCAAGGCGCAAGAAGTAAGACAGGATATATTTAAAACACACTTTGTAATGGAGAATGTGCCGCAGTTTCGGCTGTTGTTTTTGGAAATTGCACAATCGTTTCAAAGCCGGGGTGCGTATGGTGAAAAAATTGCTGCCAGTATTCTGCAGCAGATCTGCTACAAAATTATGGATAAGCAAGCATGTGTAACAAACACTTTATACAATACAATTTTGCAGTATATTGAAAATAATTACGGGGAGATACGCACAAATCAAAGTATTGCAAAAGCCTTATGTTACCATGAATATTACCTAAACCGTATTTTTAAAAGCTATGCGAACAAAACATTGCATGCCTATATTATGGAAGTACGTATGAAAAAAGCGGCGGAAATGCTTGCGAATACCGAGCGCGAGGTCGGGGAAATTGCGTATGCAATTGGATTTGCCAACGCAAACCACTTTTCCACAAAATTCAAGCAGTATTTCGGGGTGTGTCCTTTGCAATACAGGACCAATTCAAATCGGCTTATATAAAAGCGGAGATACTTTGTAAAGAAGTTGTCTCCGTTTTTTTATATAAAGAAAAAGGACACTTTCAACAATTGAAAATGTCATAGTGAGTTACATACTTTGAGAAAGATACTACTCGCCGTCAGACGAATATAGAGGCACACTCCGTAAGGAAGTGTGCCTCTCAGCGTGTCGATAAAGTCGACACGCTGACCGAGACATCGAAAAACGCAGTTATATTTTGTGAAATCGTTTTCGTCGGCGTACGTGGGTACGGTAGAGAACGATTTCGCAAAAAGCAAGTAACGACGGGGTTTCTCAATAAAATCCCGTCGTTA